>JBEBVG010000032.1:0-23674 GCA_040392845.1 Sphingobacterium sp.
AATCTAAAAGTGATACTACGCACTCTCGTCGTACAGTATTTTCCTACTTAAAGGACAAAGAGGCGGTAACTATTCTGTTTCGTGAGGTATCTGAAAAGGTAGCTACTCGTCCAGGTGGATATACTCGTATCATCAAGTTAGAAAATCGTTTCGGCGATAATGCTGAAATGGCTTTTATTGAGTTGGTGGATTACAACGAAATCTACGGACAAACTGCTAAAACAGAGAAAAAATCTACTCGTCGTCGTGGTGGCAAGAAGAAGGCAACTGAAGCTACTGAGGCAGTAGAAACCGTAGCAACAGCTGAAGAAATAAAAGCTGAAGAAGTAAAAACTGAAGAGGTAGAAGAAGTTGCAGTTGAAAATGATACAGTGGTGGAAGAAGCTACAAGTTCTGACGAGGTAGTTGCTTCTGAGGAAACACCAGCTTCAGAGGATGAAGAGAAAAAAGATTAAGCAGTTTTAGGCTTTAAAGAAAAGGACCCAGGTAGAGTACTACTTGGGTCTTTTTATGTATTAGGAGTTTTGAGATGCATTGAATAATACATTATGCAATAAATTAATGTAAAATTGTATGCCGTCTTCTATTTCTTGTATATAAATAAATTCATTGGAGGTATGGGAACGGGCAGAATCGCCAGGTCCTACTTTAATAGATGGGATAGGTAGCAGGGCTTGGTCACTCATTGTCGGACTTCCATAGATCTTCTTGCCCAGCTTTAGGCCTGACTTCACGATTACATGTTCAGGATCTATAGACGAAGGATTTAACCTTGTAGAGCGAGCGTTTACCTGGCTTTTAACATGATTTCGGATAATGTCCAGCACTTCTTGATTGGAGTAGACATCCGTGGTTCTCACGTCAACCACGTAACGACATGTTGCCGGTACGACATTATGCTGTGAGCCGGCCTCGATCATCGTCACCGACATTTTAACGGGGCCGAGGTAAGTGGATCGTTTAGGAAATTCAAAAGTGCGGAACCATTCGATATCTTCGATAGCTTTATAGATTGCATTCGTTCCCTCCTCTCGTGCAGCATGCCCCGATTGTCCGTGAGCCACGCAATCTAATACCATTAAACCTTTTTCTGCAATGGCCAGATCCAATAGAGTAGGCTCTCCTACAATAGCGAAAGCACAAGGTACAATATGTTTATATGCTTCTTCAATACCACCTTTGCCGGATATTTCCTCTTCAGCTGATGCTACGAAACAAAGGTTATATACTAAGTCTGGTCTTTCGTAATAATATAAGAATGTAGCTATCAGCGATACCAGACATCCTCCCGCATCATTACTACCTAATCCATAGAGTTTTCCATCCTCAATAATGGCTTCGAAAGGGTCTTTGTCGTATGCGGGGTTAGGTTTTACAGTATCGTGGTGAGAGTTGAGTAGTATGGTGGGTTTGTTCTTATTGAAATGCTTATTATATGCTACAATATTATTACCTATCTGCTCTACTTTCACGTCTGAGGTCGTTAAGTATTTGGCGATAATTGAAGCAGTCTGTCCTTCTTCCCTGCTGAAAGAGGGAGTAGTTATTAATTGTTTCAATAGTGCAATGCCACTATCGGTAAGAGATGTTATACTATTATTCATTGTATAAGCCTCCAGCCTTTTGGGCGGATAGTTTAATACCTTTTATAAATGCTGAACTCAAACCATTATGTTCCATTTCATTTAATCCTGCGATAGTACATCCTTTCGGTGATGTCACTTTGTCGATTTCACTCTCGGGATGATTCTGTGTCTGTAGCAGTAATTCAGCAGCCCCTTTGGCTGTTTGTATCGCCATTTTTAAAGCATCATGGGCATGGAAGCCTATCTCAACACCTCCTTGTGACGCGGCGCGAATAGTACGTAGGAAAAAGGCAATCCCACAAGCACACAATGCGGTGGCCGAAGTCATCAGATCCTCATTGATTACTACTACGGAACCTACTGTTTCAAATATCTTTTCAACAATCGCGATGTGTTCAGGCGCTGCGTTATCTGTAGCAATACAAGTCATCGATTGTCCAATGGCGATAGCTGTATTCGGCATAGCACGAACAGTGATAATATTCTCCCCTAAGATATCTTTGATATCACGACAAGATACTCCTGATGCGACGGAGACAACAATTTGATGAGGCTGGACGGAGGTAGCAATTTCTTCCATAACCTTTCGGATTTGTTGAGGCAATACAGACAATACGATAATGTCAGCATTCGTGACCGCTTCGATATTGTTTGCACTAACGCCAAAGCCCAGAGATTGCTCTTGTTTTAAAGAAGTCAATGAACGTCTGGTCAACACAATATCGCTAGCCTGATATTGCCCTGATTTTACTAAGCCTTTAGCCAATGAAAGCCCAATATTCCCTGATCCAATAATTGTTAATTTGCTCATCGCTTCTATTTTTATAGATGATTAATTCTTTACTAAGGAAGTCCCAAATTGTTGTTGTTGCAGGAGATGTAAGTTTAAAGCATTTCCAATCAGCACATCTTTTACTCCTTTATTAATAGCATCAAAAGCATTTTGAAGTTTTGGAATCATTCCCTCGCTAATTATGCCTTGCTCTTTCAATAATTCAAATTGTGAGGCGTTAATTGTAGTAATAACGGAGTTTTCTTCTTCTGCATTTGATAATACACCATTTTTTTCAAAGCAATAGATCAATGATGTTTCATATAGCTTGGATAGGGCTACAGCTAAGGCAGAAGCTATAGTATCAGCATTGGTATTCAACAGTTGACCGCTTCCATTATGTGTAATCGCCGAAAAAACAGGTGTGAAGCCTGCATCCAGGAATTTTTTAATAGATAGGCTATTTACTGAATCGGCCAGGATATCGCCGGCAAAACCATAATCAATCTTACGGACAGGCCTTTTTATCGCTTTAATCACGTTACCATCTGCACCACTCAACCCTAACGCATCGCAGCCATACTTTTGCAGCGTTGATACAATTTTCTTATTGGTCAAACCGGCATATACCATCGTTACGACATCTAACATTTTTTCATCTGTAATACGTCGTCCATCAACCATTTTGACCGCTATATCTAATTTGTCGGCTAGTCGAGTAGCTATTTTCCCACCGCCATGTACCAGTATTTTTTTACCTGGAATGGATGCGAATTTTTCTAAAAAATTATCTAATTGAATATCGTCGTCTATTACGTTACCACCGATCTTGATAATATTCAATGTGCTGTTTGACATGTTTTATTATTTACTTAAATATTCCAATATTCTTTTTAGCACGACCTGGGCAGCCCATACACGGTTACTAGCCTCTTTGATCACCAAGGAGTTAGGTCCGTCTAATATTTCTGAAGATAGTTCCAGGTCTCGCCTTACAGGTAGACAATGCATTACCTTAGCATCGTTTGTCAGCTTCAATTTTTCATTATTCATCATCCAATTTTCGGATACAGGATAGACCTGGCCATATTCTTTATAGGAGGACCAATTTTTCACGTATACAAAATCTGCTGATGTCAACGCTGAATTCAAGTCGTGTGTAATATGTGCTCCGGATGTAAATTCTTCAGCTAACTCATACCCTGCCGGATGGGCTATCGTAAAATCAATCAATCCTTCTTCCTGAGCCTTGCTCATCCATTCAGCAAATGAGTTTGGAACCGCTTGTGGTAATGCCTTCACGTGGGGTGCCCACGCTAATACAACTTTTGGTTTTGCTATTTTTTTGTGTTCTGTAATAGTGATCAGATCTGTTAGGCTCTGTAAAGGATGGCGTGTTGCACTCTCTAAAGACACTACCGGGACTCCACAATATTTGATGAACTTGTTGAATAAGTCTTCGTTATAGTCTGCTTCTCTATCTGTCAGTGATGGAAAGGAGCGTAATCCTAAAATATCACAATATTCGCCCATGACAGCTGCGGCCTCTCGGATATGTTCCACCGTTGTCCCGTTCATCACTACCCCATCACGAGTCTCTAGGGCCCATCCGTCTTTGTCCATATTCATGACCATAACGTTCAGACCTAAGTTTGTCGCTGCTTTTTGTGTACTTAAGCGTGTGCGTAAGCTCGGATTCAAAAAGACCAGGCCCAACGTTTTGTGCTTTCCCAATGTTTCATTTGCATGAGGATTAGCCTTTAGCTCAAGAGCTTCCCTCACTATAGCATCTAAGCTGTCTACATCGGCTACTGAAAAAAACTTATTCATCTTAAATAGTATTTAGGCTTTTAAGCGTTCGTCAAAAGCTGTCAGAAATCTGTCTGCTATTTCTTTTGTAATATTTAATGCGGGCAACAGGCGAATAACATTTGGCTTCGCCTCACCTGTAAAGATCTTATTTTTGGTCAGAAGCTCCTTGCGAATATGTCCAAGGTCTTCCGGCAATTCTATGCCTATCATTAAACCACGTCCACGTACATCTTTTACTTTTTCAAACTTTTGAAGCTCCTGGATGAGATAGTCTCCGATTTCTTTTGCATTGGCGAGTAAATTTTCTTCCTTGATGACGTCTAACACGGCAACTGCTGCCGCACAGGCCAGATGATTACCTCCAAAGGTAGTGCCTAATAGACCGTAAGAAGCATGGAATTTTGGTGATATAGCAATTCCTCCTATTGGAAAACCATTGCCCATCCCTTTAGCCATAGAGTATATATCAGCCTCTACATCGGCATAATCGTGGGAATAAAAAGTACCGGTACGGCCATATCCACATTGAACTGAATCAGCAATGAAAATTGCTCCAAACTGATCGCATAGTGAACGTATTAGCTGGAGGAAAGAGATGGACGCTTCACGAATCCCTCCTACACCTTGGATACCTTCGATAATTACTGCAGCGACTTCTCCTCCGAATGAGTTAAAGGCTTCAGATAATGCTTGTTCGTCATTAAAAGGCAAAAAAACAACATTATCCGTTTGATTAACAGGAGCCACAATATTCTTGTTGTCAGTGGCAGCTACTGCTAATGAAGTACGCCCATGGAAAGCTTTTGTAAACGAAATAATTTTTTTACGGCCGGTATGAAATGAAGCTAATTTTAAAGCGTTTTCATTGGCTTCAGCTCCTGAATTACATAGAAAAAGAGTGTATGTAGATTTACCCGAAATCGCACCAAGTTTCGCTGCTAGCTGTCGTTGAATGGGAATTTCCACGGAGTTGGAATAAAAGCCGATCCTATTCAGTTGATCAGTAATAGTGGCGACATAATGAGGATGTGTGTGCCCAATAGAAATCACAGCATGTCCACCGTATAAATCCAAGTATTCATCGCCCCTGTCATCCCACACCGTTGAGCCTTGCGCCCGTACAATATTGATAGGATTGATCGGATAAACGTTAAAAAGTTCCATGATATAAAATGCCTTACTTATAATAAATGACAGGCAAATATAACTGAATAAGCTAAGAAAACGTAAATTATAGATTGTAATCTTCTTTCTTCGGAAAGATTAAGGATGCCACAACACTAATAACCAGGATACTCAGGATAATGATTAGGGAGTGCGTCGTTGTGAACCCCCAATCTTTAAGCCAACTATGGAGAAGCATTTTTGCACCTATAAACACAAGCAGGAATGCTAAACCTACTTTGAGATAATGGAACTTGTGAATAATATTTACCAATAGGAAAAACATGGACCGTAAGCCCAGGACGGCAAAAATATTCGAGAAAAATACAATATAGGGATCTTGGGTAACGGAGAAAATAGCAGGTATTGAATCTACCGCAAAAATCAAATCAGTAAACTCGATAACAAGTAAAACGAGAAAAAGTGGAGTCATGTATTTCACCCCATTTTCTACATGAAAAAATTTCCCTCCATCTAATTTATGAGTAACCTTAAAGTATTTTGAGGCAAATTTTACCACCTTATGATTTTGTGGATCAACCTCTTCCTCTTGATTTCGGTTAATATACATCGTGATACCAGTGTATACTAAGAACGCTCCAAACACATATAAAATCCAACCGAACTTAGCAATCAATGCTGCACCTAAGAAGATGAAAATACAACGTAGTATAATGGCGCCTAATATCCCCCATACGAGTACTTTGTGATAATATTTTTCGGGAATGCCAAAGGAAGAGAATAATAAGACCATCACGAAGATATTGTCCACAGATAATGCATATTCAACGACATAACCTGTGAGGTATTCTAACGTAAGATTTTTACTATATAGGTGCAGGCTACGGTCTAAATCGAGCTCATTGATGGTGATGTTGTGATGATGTTTAGCGATGATCTCTTTCAAGCTGGCAATATCGTGGATATTGTGCAACTCATATCCCCAATAGTATAATACCAAGCCAAAAGCTAATGCAAATAATACCCAAATGGCGGACATGATAGCAGCCGCTTTTAAGGAAACTGGTTTGTCGCTTTTGCTAAATAATCCGAGATCTATGGCAAGCATGAGGATAATAAAAACAATAAATCCTCCAAAAAACATCATTTCGTGACTCATATTCTATTTGTTTCTTTCTGTAGTAAACCTGACAAGCTGTTGCAAACCTAATTTATATGTGCTATCTGCAAATTCATCGAGAATAGAAAATGCTTCTTGTTGATAATAGTACATACGTTCTGTTGCATAGTCCAACCCACCGCTGCTCTTTACAAAGTCAATGACCTCCCGCACCTTTTTTGGATCTTCGTTATGGTTTTTGACGATGTTAATATAACGCCTTTTTTCTCCGCTTGAACATTGTCGGAGGGCATATATCAGAGGTAAGGTCATTTTTTTTTCTTTGATATCATTACCCAATGGCTTTCCGACATCATCTGTTCCAAAATCAAATAAATCGTCTTTGATCTGAAATGCAATACCTACTTTCTCGCCAAAAAGGCGCATCTTTTCGATAATGTTTAAATCCGCTTTTACTGAAGTAGCTCCGGAGGCACAACACGAAGAAATTAACGTTGCAGTTTTCTTTCGGATGATCTCGAAATACACCTCTTCCTTTATATCCAGTTTACGGGCTTTTTCAATCTGTAAGAGTTCTCCTTCACTCATTTGTTCCACAGCGTCGGAGACAACTTTTAATAACGCTAATTCGTTGTCGTTGACACATATAGATAAGCCTTTAGCAAGCAAGTAGTCGCCCACTAAGACAGCGACTTTGTTTTTCCATAATGCGTTAATGGAAAAGAACCCCCGGCGTTCGTTTGCATCATCGACGACATCGTCGTGAACCAAGGATGCCGTATGAAGCAGTTCAACTAAAGCAGCTCCACGGTAGGTGGATTCATTGATTTCACCACAAAGTCCGGCAGAAAAAAAAACAAACATCGGACGCATCTGTTTGCCTTTCTGTTTATATAAATATTGTGTAATAAGGTCTAATAAAGGCACCGAACTTTGCATAGACTGCTTAAACTTCGTTTGAAAACTTGAAAGTTCTTGTGCTATGGGCTTTTGTATCTCTTTTAAAGTAAGCATGAATGTGTTAATCGCCGATTTTGCGCGGTGTTAATATTTGGCTAAATATAACAAAAATAGATTACAAAGATTCTACTGTTTTTTCCAATTCAGTATACCATTCTAATCCATATACCCGGATTAATGGATCCCGCAAAAATTTGTAAACAGGTACTTGAAGTTCTTTTCCAAATGAACATGCATCATGACATATATGCCATCTGTCGTAATGTAGTACATCAAAAGCGGGATAGTGTGTCGTACGGATGGGATATAGATGGCAAGAAATGGGTTTTTTCCAGTCAATTTCACCCTGTTCGTATGCTTTTTCGATAGCACATTTGGTAATTCCGTTTTCCCAGGTAACATAAGCACATTCTTTATTACCATCGACACAAGTAGTCGTCAGATCGCCATCTTGATCGATCACATGGGTACCTTGTTCTTCGATAGCCTGTATACCCTTTTGTGTCATGTAAGGTTTTAATTTAGGGTATATCTGCTTCAGTATTTCCGTTTCTCTTATATCCAACGGAGCACCGGCATCTCCCTCTATACAACACGCTCCTTTACATTTGGATAAATTACATACGAAATCATTATTGATGATATCTTCGTGTACTAAAACGTTACCTACCTCGATCATTTTATTATTTGGAATAACTAGCTTTTTTTCCTAATTCGTATTTTAATCCTTCAGCTTTTGCGAGCTCTAATGTCACCGAACCGATCAATATTTCGACATGAGCCCGGACAGGTATACGATTTCCATCATTCGTTACCCATAAATATAGACGACTGTCTTTTCTAAAGATACGACCGGGTTTGATTTCCGGGCTAAGTTTGATACATTCGATTGTACCGAGATTTGTCTTTATCTTTTCTACGCCTATATACTCGATACCTAGCTGAGCAATCTCATCATTTAAAAAATAAGTTAATTTAAAACTATCTCCGGGCTTTAAGGAAGAAAAATCTAAGTTACGGGAAAAGTAGTATGCAGAAAGTAAGTCAAAAGTTTGTGTCACGGGACTATTAAATACTCCAGCTTGTCCTTTTACAGTTTTGTTTTTACTATCAAACGTAGCATATTCCTTTCGTGTGTAGCTTCCTTCTTTAATATCTTCTACATAGAGATAGGGCAGGTAGGTACTGGTGGAGATATAAGAGTCATATTTGTTTTTTACAGTATAGAACACAGAGAAAAAGCTAGAGGTCTGACCGTATGCACTTAGGTGATATGTAGGTTGACTAAATTGTAGCTTGGATTTGTTGACGGAAAGTACGCCAGTAGCTGCAGACATGCTTCCGTACTTAAGCCGATAGGTTAGCTTTTCTCCTTCTTTAAAAGTAGATTCTTTGAGATAAGGCAAATTTTGAGTATAGCCGTAGCCTCCCCAGCTAAATAGTAATGTAAGTAGTACAATATAAAATGTTTTCATACCAATAAGACAGATACAGCGCTTAATAGTTTAACTTTTTCTCTTATAAACAGGGACAGTAGAACAAGGTTCTCCATACATAATGCTCTTTGCCACCGGGGTTAGTTTGCTTGTAAACAATACAAAAGCGCTTTCAGGAATGTAAATGTCACCACATCCTTTTACTACGATTCTTTGATCGATATACGGTGTATAGTCCATTTCTTCTATTGTTTTCATAAATAGATCTCTATAGACATCGTCTTTGGTTCCAAAACTAATCTTTTGTGCATAGGGGGATAGTTTGTTGGCTAAGATCATATAAGCCCAAGTGGGTACGATGGCGTCTGTAGAGCATGTGATAGCCACCATTTTTCCCTGATATTGACTCCAATCGTGATCTTTAACAAAATCGCGGAAATCCTTTTCTTTTAATATCAATCCTTGAAAAAGATTGTTTTTGATATCGTATTCCAAAATATCTTGCGTAGGGGCATAATTCGCCAAGTCTATCGTTATTAATCCACTCTGAGCTACTTTATTGACTATATTTTCTTGAATATCCATGATGTAAAAAACAAAAAAAGCTGGGTTTGCACGCAAACCCAGCTGTAAAATTAGCTATAAATTCTTAATAAAATCTAATGCGATTGTCATCAATATCCGCATTGTTTTGTAATGCTTGGAAGATCGCTCCCCAGGCACGTTGTTCTTTTGAAGTCAACATTTGTTTCTGTTGGGTTTGACGTTCTGAATCAACCAGTTCTTTCGGATTAACAAAACTATTAACCTGTACCGCATATACACCTTGAGTACCTTCAATAGCTTTTGAAGGTTGATTGGGCTGTAATCCGAAAACAGTACCTACAACAGTGCTTTCCAGAGCTAAACCTGGTATTACAGGATTGGCTAATACGACGTTTTCTACCGCTATCGCTGATTTGCCTATTTTTTGTGCTGCTTGATCGATTGAGGAAGCGCCGCTCAAAGCATTATTCATCTTTTCTTTCAGCATACGGGCTTTAACAAGATTTCTTACACCTTGTTCGATATCATTTTTTACATGTTCTAAAGGCTGTATTCCTTTTGGTCTGATATTAGTAACTTTTGCTACGATGAAGTTATGATCAGTCTCATAAATTTTATCGGTGATATCATTCTGATCAGCTTCAAATATCCAACGGAATAACTCACGTGGTGCATCCTCACCATTTAAAGTGTTATCCATTGCCTGAATACGTTCTGCCTTATTTAACCGAATAGATTTTTGATTAGCAGTTTCTTCAAAATTTGAAGCGGTTACTTCCGAAAAGAATTCATTTGCTCTTGCGAATGCTGCATCAGTTGTTTCTTTACCTGCATTGATTACTTTATCAACGATAGCTGCTTTTACAATTCTAGAATTACCGACTTGTTTTTCTATTCGGATAATATGAATCCCAAATTGAGAGTTAACAACTACAACATCGCCCACTTTTCCACCGAAAGCTGCTTCCTCAAAAGGACCAACCATTTGACCTCGGGGGAATGTGCCTAAGTCACCTCCTGTCGCTTTGCTACCTGGATCTTGACTAAACTCGACAGCTAATGCTGCAAAGTTTTCTCCTTTTTGAATCAACCCTTTGATAGAGTCCGCTTTAGCTCTGGCTTTTTCTAATCCACCTTCAGCCGCCGCGTTTAATAGGATATGGCTCGCTTTTACTGAATCCGGACTGAATTTTGTTGAGATTACTTTTGCAATCTGGTAGGCGCCGTCGGTATAGAAAGGCCCCACAGTTGTGCCTGCTGCAACGTTGAACAGGACAGAATCTAATGCTGGGCTTACTTGTCCTTTTCTTACATATGTAACGGGATATTTGGTGTCCGAATTAATTGTTGCAAACAATGAGTCGTTGGTCGACGCGGCTAATTCGCCTTTTAGGTTTTGAATATTGGCAAGTGTCGCTGCAGTATCCTGAGCGGAAGGACTTGCATCAAATAATACATATTCAACAGCACGTATTTCTTCTGTGTTTTTGAAAGAATTTTTATGCTTATTATAATATTCTTTATAGTCCGTGTCAGTCAATTTAATTTCAGCGTCTTTCACAGAGGAATAATCGAGCAACAAATACTTGAAGTTTGCTAGTTTATTTTTGGCTGTATATTCATCCTGTACTTCCAATGCTGTTACATATACAGTATTTTTCAACAGATTGGAATATTTTTCAGTTAGTCGCTGCGAGCGGATATTTTCTAACAGTGCCTCCCATTGACCAGCAATTTCATTTCCTCCATTTTTAGCTTCATTAATGATCTGGTTCAGGAAATTGCGGTCAAATTGACCCGTCTGCGGATTTGTAAAATTTTGAAGAATTTGTGGTGAAGGGTTAGGGCCTGTTATCAAGTCATTGAATTCTTGCTTACCGACAGTTAAACCTATTTTTTCGATCTCCTCATCAATGAGGGTTTTCGAGATAAATTGATTCCAAACTTGTTGGATAGCAAAATTCTTGATTTGAGGAGTCTCACCGCCTCCCATCTGCTGTTGGTACATTAAAGACGTTTGTTCTACCTGTTGGTTAAACACATTGTAATCTATACCCTCACCGTTCACATTACCTACCTGATTTTGCCTTTTTGCCCAAAAGGGTGTGCCTGACTGAATGATATCGCCTAACAAAAAAGCGACAATTGCTAAACCGATGACGAAAATTACTAACCCCGCACGGTTACGCAAACTACCCATTATACCCATATTCTCGAATTGTATTTATTTATTTTTTAGTTATTTAAATTGTCTCGTTTTTTAAACAAGGCGCAAGATACGACTTTTATAAAAAAAAATCTAAAAAATTATGATTTTACAAAACTTTATTTTCAAAAGTCTTAAGAGGCTATTTTATGGACCAAATGTGGGAACTTGATCACTACCAGGAATAGTAAATCCGGTCATGCTTTCCCCACGGATGTTTTTAAAATCCACATCAGATCGAAATGAGGTAGCTTGAATATTACCTCTGGAGTCAGTAAATTCCATAAAGATTGGAACCGAGTTATAATATTCTTTTTTGTTTTCGTCGTAAAAAAGCTCTTCCGTCTTGATGACAGAACCATCGGCCATATTGATAACGACATTTTTCCGGAATTCCGTTATACCTACCGTACTTCGTTGCACGCCGTAGTCGGATTTTATGCGCTGAGTTTCTTTACCTTCTGTATCGAAAAAAATAATTTGAAGACCTTTTTGAAATTCGTAATTACCTGTACTATCGTGATAAATGCGTAATTCAGGGCCGGTTAGTTCAGCTTTAACGACTGCCGAGTCACTATATATTATTCTTACATCTTTAGAGATATCAACAGCCTCCTCTTTTTGGATATTTTCGATCTCATTGATGTCCTTTAAATCATTTTCACAGCTATAAAACAGTAATATTCCTACTAGCGTAGCAAATATAAATTGTATCTGACTAGTTTTTTGTGCTGTGAGCATGTTTAGTCTAAACTTCTACGGATAAACCATGAATCATTGATAGTAAACCCAAGATTGATATTGATATACCGCTCTCTGACCAGATTGTGATTTAATGTCCCTTGCTGACCAAGCTCCGCTGAAATGTTTATTCTGGAGAATGTACGTCCAAAATTTGTTTCAGGCAAAGGAAGGCCTAAGCCGACAGTAATAGCCATGTCGTTGATATTCTGGTTGTTGAAACGGACAGGGGTTTGGTTATATCTAAATCCTAAGCGATAATCGACAACATTCCAATATCGAAACGAAGTGACGTCGGGTTTGAATTGTCCTCCAATAGCAAAGCCATAGTTCTTTCCGAGGCTAGGCTCACCTTGACGTGTCTGAAAGTCACTCCAATCGGTATATTTAAAATCAGCACCAATCATCCAGTTGTAGCCTTTGGAAAGGGTGAACCCTACATTATGCTTTAAGGGTAGATTGATGTCTCTGGCAGGGTATTCCCGGAAGAACACTGTGTCCAGTGGAATATTTTGTATATCAGGATCCAACGAAGCTTCGGTACGAGATACTGTTATCGTAGTTCGGTTTGATACGACATTGTTCAGTGATCCCGAATAACCTACCGTTAGATGTAATTTATTGCCTAAGGAGGTAGAATACTGCGTCCCATAGTCGACTGCTAATCCACGAATTAATCTGGATTCTTCATACCGTGTGTTGTAAGCGGCTAATGAATAAGGGAATGATATGGAAGAAATATCGGAAAGGCTCCCGAAAAGTAAACCCATATTAGCGCCGATACTTAGTCCCTTTATAGGACTTATACCATATCCAACGAAAGCTTTATTAAGTCCGCCTTCGCCATTAGAGGTTTTGCTATATTGAATGGCATCTAGCGTGACATTTTGAGATGAATTATAACCGACGTCGGAAAAAGGCATCAGGCCTAAAGCTATTCCCCCGAATTTTGGTCCGAGGGGTACACCTATGGCAAGATGTGAAAAAGCAAAATCAGCAGTATTGTTGGTTGCAGTGCCTTTGCCGAGCTGTGTGATATTGCCGTAAAGACCTGCTTCCAATATAGTTCGGTTAAATGCCGAATAACTAGCTGGGTTTGCCGGATTAAATGTTGCTAAACCCGATTGGTACCTTAAACCTGTCGAAATACCTCCCATAGATCTACTTTGAGGTAATAAGTCGTCCCGCATCTGCCCGAGGCCAAACTGTGAATATGGAGAATGTGATGTTGTTGTTTGAGCGTTGGCATGCTGTGTCAAGACAATAAAACCTATCCCCAATAATAGTGTAAGCGGCCCAAGCGTAAATATTTTATGCATATAATCTTAATTCGGCTACCATCAAAGTAAGCCTATTTAATTTAAACTTTATTACTTTTTTCGTGTTGATTTTTTTGCTTTTTCGCTACAAAACTATCTAATTTTTGATGATTCTATAAGTTGATTTTGTTAAAAAAGGTTAAACTATTGGTTTTTAGATATTTATACAAATTGAAAGTAGAGAATAGTTATAAAAATAATCAAGTAGAGACTTTCATATAGCCATTTGGTTTTTGCATGGCTAAAATAGAAGGCAAGATAAATTGATAACGGTGGAGCGCAGAGCAAAAAGTGGTTGATCGTGATTTTTTCATTTAGATAAAAGGATGCTATAATGAGCAACAGCATGCAGAAAAGTAACTGGAACGATTTCCGTATATGTACTATACTTCTAAAATATTGATCTTGTAGGATAAATAAAAAGAAAATCATAACGATACCGATAGGTATACCGACAAAATAGTCATGAATATCGACTTGTAACGTTGTTGGAAATGAATTAGCAAAAGGGGAAAAGATCGTAATGAACTCATCGAAGCGGTCAATCCAATAATATATTACGCCAAGTAAAAAATAAATTACGGTAAAGCCGAGGATAGGTGTTATCCATTCTCGCCAAATAAAAGGCCTGAATATAATCAATGCTATCCATAGGAGGAGAAGCATGACGATAAAAGGAAAATAAATTAGACTACCCAAAGCAATAATCATCCCCAAATCAAACATAAGCCCTTTCACATCGGGTTGTTTATAGATATTGAAAAGCTTGCTCACCATCCAGATGGTGATGAAATTACAAATTAAAGTAGGGGAGAGTATCAAAAATGGTAAAAATAGACTTACCAGGGTCATGAATAAGAGTGCAGTGAGAAAATTTGGCTTTCCCATAAAATTGAAATGATTCACAACTCTATTCAGCAGGAACGCCTGTGCAAGCGTTAAGACCAAGGTAACCAGAACATTTGCCTTGGGAGAGAGGCCTTTTCCAATTTCCAGCCCGATGAGATTGGTCACCGCAGGTTCAAGGACAACAGGTGTAAGTTCTTGGGGTAAGTGAAAAAATGCGCCGATGCATAAGATTGTTCCGACAATAACTACCAAAAAAATGTTAATAGGTGAAAATTGTCTGCTTTGATTGATAATCATTTATCTTTTTCAAGTTTTTTTATCTTTCTATCCAATGTAAACATATAAATGAAAAGTCCGATAAAGAGTGTCAGTATCACGAGGACAACTACCCATATTTTTCCAGAACTCCGCAAGTCTACCGCCATTTCCACGCCGCTAGACTGCGCGAAAGTTGATAAATGGGAAATCCAGGTAAGGGCTATGATCAACAATGTCTTGGTCATGTCTAATTTAATTGTTTTCATCTATTTATTTGTTTAAATGGCTGATGAGAGCTCGAGTAAATAATCATTCCTCTGTGTGTTAATGATTATTTACATCTCGGTTTCGTTTGTTTTCAATTAAGCGGATACGATAACGCAATGTACATATCCATATACCTATTAATATCCATCCAATAACTGCAGTATAAAAAACAGGCCTCATATAATTGTCCATATCAAGATCGCTAAATGTAGAATTCCCCCCACTTCCAGGATGTAACGAATCGGTCAATTTAGGTAATATATAAAGCAGTACAATCATAATTGGAAAAGCAAAAATATTATATACTGCCGATATTTTTGCCCTCTTTTGCTCTTCTTCCAGTGCATTCCGTAAGACCAGATATGCAAGATACATCAGCGTCGCTATTGCTGATCCATTTAATTTCGGGTCATTAGGCCAAGGTTCTCCCCAAGTGATATTAGCCCATTGCATGCCGGTAAGCAAGCCTAAAAAACAGAATATAATACCTGTGTTGACAGCTTCAACCGCAATGATATCGAATTCGGCTTTTCCTTGGTTTAGATATTTGACACTGTAGAACACCGAAATCGCATAAAGTGTTATCATAGCAAACCACATAGGTACATGGAAATACACATTTCGGATAGTCTCGTGCAAAATTGGAAGCTCAGGCACGGGGCCCATAAATCCCGCGATTATAGAAATACAGATGAAGATTGCACCTAATATTTTCCACCAACTTTTTCTCATGGAAATTATGTTTTTAATCCCTCCAAAGGTAAGGAAATAACAATAAAGAAATAGTAACAGTTATTACATTTATTGCCAGCAATACAGTAATATCGCCATAGCTGTCCGCTCTGTTGGCACCGATGAGGCTGTTATGTGAAAGCTTAATAAGAACAATCAACAACGGGATGACTACAGGAAACGATAATATGGCCATTATTGTGCTGTTGTTGTTGGTTTTGGAGCTAATTCCAGATATCATTGTAAATACCGTAGCGAAGCTCACACTGCCTAAGAGGACAGCAATAAAATACAGGAGTCCGTCTCCTACAGGATTTTTAAATATAACAGAATAGGTCACATAAGCTATGGCTGACAGGAAAACCATCAGAAATACGTTGTATATAATCTTGGAGAGTATAATAGCCTTCGGGCTCGCCAGGCTGTAATAATAGAGTTGCCTTAATGGGCTTTCCTGAGTGAATGATCTGCTAATGGCATTGATCGAAGCAAAAAGTAGAATAATCCAGAATAAAGCATTCCAAACAAAAGTATCTACAGACTTGAAAGCTTGGTAGCAGACAAATACTGTAGATACTACATATAACAGTATACTATTGATAGCATACTTTGAACGCCATTCTAAAGATAGGTCTTTAGCGACCAATGATTTTACTTGTTGTAATAGACTCATGGGTACGCAAAGATAAACCTTCAGCGGTTCAAATACAGGGAGATTTTGAAAATATTAAGAATTTGAAATTTCTGATTTTGTTTTAGAGGCAAGATCTTCAGTTTTGCTAGCAATTTTGTTCGCTGTATCTGCAGCCTTATTAGCCCATTCTGTTGTTCTGTTTGCAACTTTGTTGACGGCAGACTTTCCCGCATCTTTGGCTCGGGATTTTAGCGCTTCTAAATCATCCTTTGCCGATTTTGCAAACCGTTCTGCTTTCTGAGCTTCTTTTTTTGATAGTTCTTTGAGCGACTTGGTTAGACTCTTAATACTTGAGTTGGCTTTGTCCAGCTGTTTTTTGCCGTCTTCCGTTGATAATAAGTAGTATGCTGCTGCTCCTGCTGCCAAACCTAACAGGGCGAAGGCAACCAATCCATTTTTATTTTTCATAATACTAAAATTTTTCTGTTTCTCTTCTATGTATTATGCAAACAACTGTTGTTCCAAAAAGTTTTAGTACAAGGCAAATTAACGAAATTGAAATTTTAACTTTCGATTTGTTGCGAGGATTGGAGGGTATACAAATGATGATACAGACCGCTACCTTTTGTTAACAGGTCGACGTGGCTACCGCTATCAGATACTATTCCATCTTCAATAACCAAGATGTTATCGGCATTATTGATTGTAGATAGTCGATGAGCGATGATAATCGAAGTACGCCCTTTCATAAGTTCCTGTAGTGCTTCCTGTACCAGACGTTCTGATTCGGAGTCTAATGAAGATGTAGCTTCATCTAATATTAGGATTGCCGGATCTTTGAGAAGAGCCCGTGCAATTGCAATGCGTTGCCGTTGTCCACCGGAAAGTTTGACGCCACGTTCTCCTACGATGGTGTCATATCCATCAGGAAAGCTCATGATAAAATCATGTGCATTGGCTCTTTTTGCTGCCTCAATGACACTTTCAGCATCGGCTTCAAGTTTACCATAATTGATGTTTTCCCGAATAGTACCTCCGAACAACAATACATCTTGAGGCACGATAGCTACCTGATTGCGGATGTCTGTGAGACTATAAGAAGACCAAGATTCATCATCATAATAGATGGTGCCACGCTGAGGTCTATAAAACTGCAATATAAGGGATGCAATAGTCGACTTACCTGCGCCACTAGGTCCTACGATTGCTACCTTTTGTCCTGCTTCTGCGGTAAAAGAAATGTCTTTTAAGGTTTGGATATCACCTCGGCTGGGGTACGAAAAGGCTACATGTTCGAAAGTTAATTTACCATTTATTCGCTTTGTGATAGATTTGTCGTCTTCGCTTACCTGGATATCTTCCGATTTCTCGTTCAATATCTCGATAACCCTTTCGCTCGCACCTAACGCACGTTGGATACCGGCATACAGCTCAGGGAAACTCCCCATAGAGCCAGCTACAAACATCGAGTAAAGAATGTATTTCGTTAGGTCTCCGACAGAGATTTCACCAATAGATACAAGGGAAGCACCATACCATATCACCGCGATAACGGCACCAAAAACGCAAAAAATGATAAAGGAAGCAAACATTCCCCGGTACGTTGCTCCTTTGACGGCAAGTTTTACGGCTGCATTGAGTTTTTTCTCGTATCGTTGCGATTCAAAATATTCATTAACAAAAGCTTTAACATTACTGATTCCCAAAAGAGTTTCCTGGACGATACTATTTGATTCTGCAAGCTGATCTTGTGTCTGCCTGGACAATGTGCGTATATATCTACCAAAAAATAGGGCCGCTAGCACAACTATAGGTAAAATACACAGATTCATTAATGCCAGTTTTGGTGACACAAAGATGAGTAGTGCGACACTAAAACACAGACTTATAGACTGGCGGATGACTTCAGCAACTGTGGTCGTCATCGTGTCCTGTATTTGTGAAAGATCGGCTGATAGTCGACTGTTGAGCTCCCCGACGCGCCTATTGGCAAAGAAATCAATAGGCAGTGTAATGAGTCGAAGATAGGCGTCTTTGCGTATATTGGCCAATGCCTTTTCTGCTATTTCCACAAAAATACGTATTCGGAAAAAAGAAAATATGGACAGAATGAATAATATGCAAAGTGAAAGACCTCCTATAAATGATACACTGTTGGGGAGTCCAGGATAAGTTGTTCTACCTTGTGCGGCATCGATCATTTCACCCAGTAAGGCAGGCAAGGTCAACATCGTCAAGCTGGATAAGATCAAGAATACCATGCCGATTCCAAATCTAAATCTATAGGGTTTCAGGTAAGAGAAAATTTGTGAAGCCTTTTGAAATAGTGCTTTATTGATCTTGGGTTTTGGTAGATCTTCGGCATATGAATCACCACTGTTCAATCTTGGTCTCGCCATTGTGTACTACAAATTGATAATCTTAAAACGATGCCAACAAAGGTACCATTATATAAATGGCTTCTTATCAAAGAAAAGTCAATTTTTAGAAGCGTACGATCTGCGATAGAGTTTATAGATAACAAATCCCAATCCAATAAAGAGCAAACCAAGGAGGTAAAAGACGACTCCACTTTGATGCTCTTCTTTTTCGAGATCCTTTATTTGCAGGCGCAATTTCTCATTTTCATTCTGTAACTTGGATACAGTCCTCATATAGGCTGTTACCTGGCCATCAAATTCCTTTGCCATCTTTTGAAAATGCTCACGTTCAATATCTTTAAGGTCTAACAGCTTTCGGGTTTCTAAAAAAATCTTATTATCATTGATGACGATTGCCTGAAGTATATTAATAGACTTTTGCATGTCTGTCTTAGTCTTGAAAAGACCGAAAATTCCTGTCTTTTGTTCAAGAGAAAGGTCATATTCGCCAAACTTTCTACTTCTTTCTTCAAGTAGAAAGTTTACCCGCTTTCGTTGGTTTTCGAAGAGCAGGCTGTCTGTTTCTGTGCCTGCGCGGGCAATAGCTGAGACAAGGATTAACAAGCAAAAAATAAATGCAGCAGATTTTCGCATTTCGATATAAGTTAGTGTTATCTGTCCAGAAACTCAACAATGATCGTTTCGTCAGGATGAAGCCCAAGTAAAGTGCTGGCATTGCCTTTGTTTATTGCAACCTCCAAATAGTTACTGATGCCAAAGAGACATAGTTTCTCGCCTTCGGGAACTTCGCTATAATGCCAGCTCATTTTGTTGATAGCTTCATTCCGCTTAAAATGTAAAACAAACTCTCTATCCTTTTGAGTTTGATTGAATAGCTCCTTGCTGATGTTACTGATTACGTTGCCAAAAGAATCAATGTACGATACATGCCCTTTTATTATATTATTTTCAATAATAGGTTGTAAGGTCACTTTTTGAAGAGGAGAGTCGATCGGTGGACCAAGCAAGGTAATATCTTCGCCCTTAGCGATATGGCAGGCCGCTTTCGCAAGAATATCTGCCAACGGAAAATGTAAGAACCGGAGATCTTGTGTAATTTCGATCTCGATAAGCTGGTCTGCTTTATTTCCTCCTAAAATGATGCTAAAAATACCATTATCCGCCCCTACGAAATAATGACTGTTGTATTTCATTGCAATGTAGCGACAATCTTTCTGGAAAACAGTATCGATACCAATAAGATGCACTGATCCTTTGGGAAAATAATGATATGCGTTTTGTAACACGAATGCCGCATTTTGAATGTCAAAGGAGGGGATTTCGTGGGTAATATCTACCAGCCGAACCTTCGGAAGAAGCGAGATAATGCTTCCTTTGAGCGCGGCTTGGTAAAAGTCGCGATAGCCCAGATCTGTTGTCAACGTAATTACTCCCATAGTATAGGTCCGTCGCCTTTATACGGATACGGACATCCATAAACTTATTGATTTTTTAGCAAAATACAAAAGTAGCAAAACTACTGATGATACACATGATGTCTATATAAATTAATGTTTTTTTTCAGAAAACATAAATGAGATTATTTACTAGTTTGTAACTTTGGTTGGAATTTACCGCGTAAAGAAAAAAACGGTCATACAAATCGAAAAACATCTGTATATTTATGCGAAGGATATAATCATTAAATGCAATTAATTTGAGTGAGTTAGTTATCAGTTTAGATAGTGCAAATTTAGTGTCACTATGGGGAGCCCAGAACGAGAATTTTGAGACCATTAAAGACAGTTTTCCCAAATTACGTTTGGTGGCTCGTGGAGATGAATTAAAGGTTTTAGGCGAAGAGAAGGAACAAAAATTATTCGAGACTTTTTTTTCTACTGTTTTAAATCATGTTTCGAAATTTAATGAATTATCCAGCCTGGAGTTAGAGGAATTTTTACGCGGAGTCAAGCCTAATAGTGCCACCCCGGATACCAGGCAGAAAATCGAGGAATCTAGTCCAATTCTAAAAGGGGAACCAATTGTATATGGTCCCAACGGATTGATCGTACGAGCGCGAACGCCAAATCAGCTGAGGATGGTTAACAGTATTCTGAAAAATGACATACTGTTTGCTATTGGCCCGGCGGGTACCGGAAAAACTTATACAGCCGTAGCCCTTGCTGTTCGGGCTTTGCGCAATAAGGAAATTAAACGAATCATCTTGACCCGACCCGCTGTGGAAGCTGGTGAAAATCTGGGGTTTCTACCGGGAGATTTAAAAGAGAAGGTGGATCCGTATCTACGCCCTTTATACGATGCATTGGATGACATGATTCCTGTCGAGAAATTGAAGGGCTATTTGGAGAACAGAACAATAGAGGTGGCTCCTTTGGCATTCATGCGTGGGCGGACATTAGATAACTGTTTCGTCATATTGGACGAAGCACAAAATGCAACAGACATGCAGCTGAAAATGTTCCTGACCCGTATGGGGCCTACGGCTAAATTTATTGTAACCGGAGATTTGACACAAATTGATTTACCACGGAAAACGCAATCGGGCCTGGCCACAGCAGTTAAAATTCTTGAGGGTATAAGCGGTATTGATATTATTTATCTCACAGGAAGTGATGTAGTCCGTCATAAGTTGGTGAAGCGTATTTTGGAGGCTTACGGAGATTTGAATAATTAAATAAAACAGGATATTTGCTATAGGATGATACAATGGGTGCAATAAAAGAAACAAATTTTAATTTTGAAGGGCAGACAGCTTTTTATAGAGGTAAAGTACGAGATGTATATACGATAGCAGATGACTACTTAGTCATGATTGCGTCCGATCGTCTGTCAGCTTTTGATGTTGTCTTGCCAAGAGCTATTCCTTACAAAGGGCAAGTGCTCAACCAGATAGCGTCGAAGTTTTTAAAAGCAACGGAAGATATTTTGCCAAATTGGGTTGTTTCAGTACCGGATCCCAATGTGACTATTGGTATAATGTGCGAACCTTTTAAGGTAGAGATGGTCATTAGAGGATACTTATCGGGCCATGCCTGGCGTACATATAAAGAAGGAAAAAGAGAATTGTGCGGTGTATCTTTGCCGGAGGGTATGCGGGAAAATGACAAGCTGCCTCAACCTATTGTTACGCCTACGACAAAGGCAGCGGTAGGCCATGATGAAGATATTTCAAAGGCAGAGATACTAGCCCGGGGTATTGTCAGCGATGAGGATTATGAGCAGTTGGAAAATTATGCACATGCTCTGTACCGAAGAGGGGTAGAAATCGCTGGTAAGAGAGGATTGATATTGGTAGATACCAAATATGAATTTGGTAAAAGAAACGGAGTTATTTACTTGATAGATGAGATACATACACCAGACTCATCACGGTATTTCTATGCTGATGGTTATGAGAAACGCCAACAACATGGTGAGCCGCAAAAACAACTGTCTAAAGAATTTGTAAGACAATGGCTTATTGAGAATGGTTTCCAAGGTAAAGATGGACAACAGGTTCCGGAGATGACTGATGCTATCGTGCAATCTATTTCGGAACGATATATAGAGCTGTTTGAGCATATCACCGGAGAAAAATTTGTGTTCCCCGAAGAAGGATCGATTTCGGAACGCGTCGAAAAAAATGTAAGTAATGCTTTGGAATTACTGTTAGACAGATAAAATATTTAATTATGCGATATACTATTGAAAAACACGAACGTTATGTCGTCATAGAACCTCTTTGCGACACTCTTAATGCAGAGGAAGCTGCATTTTTAAAAGGTGAATTTATGCTGCGCAACACTTCGGGACAGCGCAATATCGTATTGGATCTATTGCATGTGAATGACATTGATGTAGATGGAACTCGCGTTGGCCTATTGGCGCATAGACTATGTAAAGCTGTCGGAGGCCTTTTTATTCTAACAGGGGTGCAAGAACATGTTTATCAAATGCTGAAAGTTGCCAAACTGGAGTCTCATTTTATTATTGCAGCATCGCTATCTGAAGCTGAGGATATCATCTTTGGAAATGAAATACAGCGGGAGCTACTTAAGAAAAACGGCTAATTCATGAAGTTCGAGGTATTGGTATTAGGAAATAGTTCGGCGACGCCAATGTATGACCGACACCCTACCTCGCAACTGCTTAATTTCAATGAACAACTTTTTTTGATCGATTGCGGTGAGGGAACGCAGATGCAGCTGTTTCGATATGGCGTCAAATCCAATAAGATTTCCTTTATTTTTATCAGCCACCTTCATGGTGATCATTATTTGGGGTTGGCTGGTTTGTTGTCTTCCATGAATCTACATGGGCGGAAAAATGAGTTACATCTGTATGGCCCTGCGGCCTTGTGGGATATCCTAACGCTGCAGTTCAAACATTCCGATACAACATTAAGATATGATCTTATTTTTCATGCTACAAATCCCGAACAAACCGAAGTTATCTTAGAAACTTCCTTATTGAAAGTCATTTCTTTTCCTTTGCAGCACAGGGTACCGACTACAGGATTTCGGTTTGATGAAGGTCCTCGACGAGCATCCCTTATTCGGGAGAAAGTCGAACAGTCGAATGTTCCGACTGTTTTCTTACCTTTGCTGAAGCGCGGGATGGATTGTACCGATGTCGACGGAACAGTATATCGATCGGAAGACTTTACAAGTCCTGCTCCGGCATCAAGAAGCTACGCATATTGTTCAGATACAAGGGCTTTTGCCACATATATAGATCATATCCGTGAGGTGGATCTTCTCTATCACGAAGCTACTTTTGCCCACGATCTCCTCGAACGTGCTAAAGAAACGCTTCATTCCACGGCATACGAGGCTGCTCAGGTAGCACAGCAGGTGGGAGTAAAGCGATTATTGCTGGGGCATTACTCCGCACGCTATAAAGATTTATTACCTCTTTTGGATGAAGCTGCCCACGTTTTTCCTGAAACCGA
>JBEBVG010000033.1:0-23669 GCA_040392845.1 Sphingobacterium sp.
GTGTCCGTTAGATTTTTACCTGACGGATGACATTCTTAACATTGAGCTCGACAATATCTGTCATGGATTTACAACGAAAGTACATGTCATTGTTATAATAAGCCGCATATCCCTCACGAAGCTGCCGGATATTTTCTGCTGTGGACAATTGTTGAGTTTGTGAAGCATCCCGCAAGTCTTTTATCCGGTGTCTTTCGCTACGGACACGATGCACGATAGATGAATGCTCCTCCTGTTGGTATTGGGACACGGTTTTCTCATTCAGATGTTCCATACATAGCTTTACATAAGGATAGTTCTCTTTAAAAAACTGCGGCATATATACTTTAGGGTTACCTTCGTAAAACTGTTGATCAAAATCGATAGCCCGGATACGGAATTGAAAATCATCAAAGTCGGCTGTGATCTGCATCACAAAGTTATAGGCTCGCATATCCCCTAATAGTGCAATTATGCACCGTTCGTTGAATTTGACAAATTCTTTGGCAATCCTTGTCTGGTTATATTCTACAGTATACATACTTCCCTGGCTAAATACATCACCCGGAATTCCTACAATATGTTCTTCCACCAAGGTCGTCGCATCCGCAATATAATTTACTGGATTTGGTGATAAAATCTGTTCCAGTTCCAGACCATATATACGCGATGCATCTGCCTGCTTAATGTAGAAATAATCATACACATCATTGAGCATATTGACTATTCGCACCCGAAAAGGACGGGTATTGCCAAAAGCACAATATTCTATACTATCAATAATTTTATGTTCTACAATCCGCGTATTCCCCGAAGCTTTAAGTTTAGCATAGATAATTTTCAACCCCTCGTATAGGCGGTCTTGTAAATATGGAGGATACAAAGGTGTTTCCCAGAGCGTGTCCTTTCCAAGCTTATCCATGACAGGCACAGTCTCCCTGAAGTTGAGAAGATCAAAATAAGAAATAGGCAGCCGTGCATCCCGTTGATACATCTTCAGATATTTGGCCAACCCTCTACCCACGGGATAGATCGGTTTCTTGCGGGATATTTTTACATCATCAAATTCCATGAAACATAAATATAAAGAAAATGAAATTATTTCTATTTGTTATTAATTTAAATTTTACATTTGTTATTTGCCATATTAATAGTTGCAATAACCGTGGCATACGAAATAATAATCTAAACAGATAATAATGATCTTAGGAGTACTAAAAGAAACGAAAACAAACGAACGACGCGTTGCGCTCAGCCCGGAAGTAGTTAAACTACTTATAAAGAAAGAATTTCGTGTTCAGGTAGAAAGTGGTGCCGGATCAGGCTCCAACTTCTCAGACGACGATTACATACAGGCTGGAGCTGAAGTCGTCTCCAAGCCGGAAATTTGTCAAGCCGACATCATCGTCAAAGTAAACGCGCCTACCATAGAAGAGGCATCTCAATTTAAAAATAACGCCGTAAGCATTTCATTATTGTATGCCTATACACAACCGGAGCTTCTGGATGTTTTCAAGGCACGTCAGATCACAGCATTTGCTATGGATGCTGTACCACGCATATCCCGTGCACAGAAAATGGATGCTTTAAGTTCTCAAGCCAACCTGGCTGGTTATAAAGCCGTGATCATGGGAGCGAATGCCCTCGGTAAAATATTCCCTTTGATGATGACTGCTGCAGGAACAATTACCCCTGCAAAGGTCCTTATTTTCGGAGCCGGCGTAGCAGGACTTCAGGCTATCGCCACAGCAAAACGTCTGGGCGCTGTAGTTGAGGTCTCCGATGTGCGTCCCGAAACAAAAGAACAGGTAGAATCATTAGGCGGACGATTCCTCGTCGTCGAATCGACAGAGGAGGTTAAGACCGAAGGAGGCTACGCAAAAGAGGTGTCACAAGAATTCCTGGCAAAGCAACAACAACTGATTAAAGACAAGATTAAAGATGCGGATCTGGTCATCACCACCGCTTTGGTCATCGGCAAAAAATCGCCGGTTTTAGTGACGGAAGAAATGGTTAAATCCATGAAACCTGGTGCTGTTATTGTAGATATGGCTGTCGAATCGGGAGGCAACTGCGAATTATCTGAATTCAATAAAACAGTCGAAAAATACGGTGTTACGATCATCGGCGAATCAAATATCCCGTCGCTATTGCCGATAAATGCAAGCCAACTGTATGCAACCAACCTCAGTACTCTTCTCCTCCACTTAGCCACCAAGGAAGGCTTCAAATGGGAGATGGACGAAGAAATAACAAAAGGTGCGCTGATAACGCACCAGGGGGAATTGGTTCACGAGTTCACAAAATCTATTTTATCCAAATAACAACTTAAATTATAAGCTATGTCTGCTGAAACTTTTATCATGCTACTTTATATATTAATATTAGCCAGCTATCTTGGCTTCGAATTGATAAATAAAGTCCCTCCTACCCTGCATACACCACTTATGTCAGGTTCAAATGCAATATCCGGTATTACTATCGTTGGAGCTATTCTGGCTTGTAACGAATTGGGATACTTTGCTGTAAGTAAGTGGCTAGGTATGGCTGCACTTATTCTGGCGACGATCAATGTTGTCGGAGGCTATGCCGTAACGGACAGGATGTTGAAAATGTTTAAGAAAAAATAAAAGAAAATAATGAATATCATCATACAGTTATCGTATTTAATAGCCTCTATACTTTTTATAGTGGGCATTAAAATGTTAGGCCGCACAAAAACTGCCCGTAAGGGAAATGTAGTTTCTTCTGTCGGTATGTTTATTGCCATCCTTGCAACAGTTATCCAGGTTGAGACTATCACGTTGGTCGACATCTTAATATGTGTCGTCATTGGATCTGCAATAGGTTTAGTCATTGCTTATAAAGTTCAGATGACCAAAATCCCCGAAATGGTCGCCTTGTTCAACGGCTTTGGCGGATTGGCGTCATTGGCAGTAGCCTTGTCTGACTTCTGGTTAAACACCCAGGAAAGAGGACTTGCGGTAGACAATATCACAGGGATCAGTGTGGCCTTAAGTGTTCTTATCGGTGGGATTACATTTACAGGGTCGCTCATTGCCTTTATGAAGCTGAGCGGAAGCATTTCCGGCCGGGCTATCGTCTTTAAGGGGCAGCATCTTATTAACCTGGTCTTACTGATCTTATCGATTGTTATCACAGTCTTTGCCCTAACCGATTTTTCCTACCCCAATTACATGATCATACTTGGCGTACTGTCGTTGGTGCTTGGGGTACTGGTCGTCATTCCTATTGGTGGTGCCGATATGCCGGTAGTTATTTCCTTGTTAAATTCTTATTCCGGCATGGCGGCCTGTGCGACTGGTTTCGTACTCAACAACAACGTTCTTATTGTGTCAGGAGCACTGGTAGGAGCTTCCGGTATTATCCTTACCCAGATCATGTGTAAGGCAATGAACCGTTCACTAATGAATGTACTTTTAGGAGGGTTTGGCCAGACTACAGCATCAGGTGGACAAGCCGATGGTCCACAAATCACCGTTAAAGAAGTCGGCGTTGAGGAAGCCGCACAAATTTTTGACTCCGTATCTTCGTTAATTATCGTTCCGGGATATGGAATGGCGGTAGCACATGCCCAACATGTCATCCGGGAGTTGAGTGAACTCTGTGAGAAGAAAGGAGTAAATGTTCGTTTCGCTATCCACCCTGTGGCGGGAAGAATGCCCGGACATATGAACGTCCTACTGGCCGAAGCCAATATTTCCTATGACAAATTGATCGAAATGGATGAGATTAACGATGATTTTGCAAACACGGACCTTGTATTTATCGTCGGAGCGAATGATGTTGTTAACCCAGCCGCAAAAACGAATCCGGATAGCCCAATCTTTGGCATGCCTGTACTGAATGTCGAAAAGGCACAGACAGTCATCGTGAGTAAGCGAAGCATGGGTAAAGGGTATGCCGGCATCGAAAATGAATTGTTCGGAGCAGATAACTGCCTGATGCTCTTCGGGGATGCCAAGCAAACAATCACAAAATTAGTCGGTGAAATAAAGGAATTATAATATCAAGAGGGTGTCTTTTTGAGGGCACCCTTTTGATAATATTAGGAAAGACATTCATACCTACGGTTTAGGGAGCACCTTATTGTTCTCAGCCCACTGTTGCCATGCATTAGACAGCTTTTCTACTATCTCGGGGTGTTTATCGACCAAATTATGTATCTCTGTACGGTCATTTTGTAGATTGTATAATTCCCAAGGCTGCTTATTTAAAGCTACCAATTTCCAGTCGCCGTGTCTTACAGCCTTTCTACCGATATGTTCAAAAAATAAATAATCATGATCTTTTCTATGTTTACCGTTCAGTACCGGAACGAGACTTAGTCCTGATGTGGGTGTAATTTCCCGGCCCTCAAATTCAGAAGGATAAGTTGTTTCTGCTAAATCGGCAAATGTAGCCATAAAATCCATCACATGTCCTATCTGGTTGGTTACACTACCTTTTGTCACGGTAAGCCCTACAGGCCAAAATGCAATCATTGGCGTGCAGATACCTCCTTCGAAAGGTTCTGTTTTCCAATAACGAAATGGCACATTAGCTACATTGCTCCACATCTGATCTGTAGAAGCGAAGGTATTTTCAGTGCCAGGTAGCACCTTTTTATGAATTGGATATATGATTTTATCGCCTGAACGGGTTTCCCCGGGTCTGTCATTTCCGGGACCATATTTTTGTGCATCATCTGAGCTGGCTCCATTGTCGCTTAGGAAAATAATCAATGTATTCTCTAACTGTCCGGTTTCCTTCAACGTAGCGATTATGCGTCCGATACCTTTGTCCATTCTGTCTATCATTGCTGCCCGCACGGCCATAGCATGAGCATCCCAATCCTTGTTTGGGTTATCTTCCCATTTCAGATCTTTCTTCCAACGCTCTGGCAAAATATTCTTATTCCCGGAAAACACACCTTTATTGATTACATTTTTATATCTGGCTTCTCTAATAGTGTCCCAACCGGCTTTATACACATCTTCATATTTTTTTATATCTTCTGCAGGCGCATGTAGCGGCCAATGGGGCGCTGTATGTGCTACATACAGAAAAAATGGCTTTTCACTTTGGCTAAACTGCCTGATATATGTAGATGCAGTATCATTAATAGCGTCTGTATAGTAAAAATCTTTAGCTACTGTTTTAACAGGTTCCATACCATTTACCAGACTAAAAGGATCAAAGAAGTTGCCTACACCCCATATCGTTCCATAGAACTTCTCAAAGCCACGGTTGACAGGGTACTGTTCTGCTGGAGAAAACAAAGGGTAGTCACGTTGATGCGCCAACCATTCCAGGTGTTCTTGTTCAGGTCGTATAACTGTATTTGAAACATGCCATTTACCTACCATACCAGTATGATAACCTGCATTTTTCAGTACTTCCGCAATGGTCACTGTATTTTCTGTAAGATAGCCCCGATAACCTGGTAATTTTTGATCAAAAGTCATATTTCCTATACCTGCCTGGTGACTATACAACCCTGTAAGCAAAGATGCTCGGGTTGGACAACAACGAGAAGTATTGTAGAACTGTGAAAAACGAAGTCCGTTATTAGCCAAATTGTCCAGATTTGGAGTTTCTATTTCTCCACCATAACAACCTAGATCAGAATATCCTAAATCATCGGCCATAATTAATACAATGTTTGGCCGTTTGTCCTCTTTTTTCTGCTGGGCCTTTAATGGCTTATTACAAAACATCCCTATGATGAGTAATAAAAATAAACTTTTCTGAAGCAAATTCATATTTAACATATTATACATGTATTATTTTATAGCTATAAAACCTGCGATTATTATTGCGATTCAGATATAACGGAAAGTGGTAAAGGCTGTATTCCTGTAGTCGGGCCAAAGACCGTAAGTATACCATTTTTAACTTCCATTTTATCAATAAAAACCACCCTCTCTTTCCCTGTCTCAGTAGTGCGCCCATGATATACACAAAACATTTGTTTACCATCCGGAGAAAAAGCGATACTATTGTGGCCTGTTCCCGTAACATTTCCTCCGATCATTGTATTTTTCTCTAATACCGGGTTATTTGCTGCTTTTTTATACGGTCCCAAAGGATTGCTGGCTGTAGCATATCCAACAGCATAGTTTTCACCACCAAAGTGATTTGCCGAATACATCATGAAATAAATCCCGTCTTTTTTAAATGTATAAGACCCCTCTGTCCAGCGACGGTTTACTTCTCTGGAGGTTACCGAACGGCTTTCCCATTCAGCTTGAGTATCGCTAAGCTTAGTTGGTGGGCGAAGTAACAATACCGGTTCACCAATAACACCTGAAAAATCGGACTTTAGTTCTATCCCATAAACCCAGCTTTCTTCAATTTCATCAAACCAGCCTTTTCGTTTCGCCTCTGCAGCAATTTCACTGTCTACTGCATGTTTATAGCAGCATCTTGAGTAATATAAATAAACTCTCCCATCGTTGTCGAAAAACACATTTGCATCAATAACAGGATATCCAAAATCAAACAAAGGGTTCTTACTCATGTCTTTAAATGGACCAGTAGGCTTATCAGAAACTGCAACGCCAATTTTAAAATTCTCTAATTCGTTTGTAGGATTATAGCGCCATTGCGCACTATAAAACATATAATACTTTCCTTTTACAGCATAAACTTCAGGCGCCCAAAAAGCGCTGATGCCCCACGTATCCGGGGTATTACCAAAGTAAACCTGTCCCTCATTTTTCCAATTGACTAGATCAGAAGAGGAATAAGCGGCAAAGCCATCTTTGGCGCCCCCATTGGTACCATACATGTAATATATTTTCGACTGCTCGTCATACATCACATAAGGATCGCCAAACTTAACCTGAAGGGGATTTTTATAGCTAGAATTCATTAAAGTACCCACAGGTTTTGCCACCTCCTTCAGCGCTCCCAAGTTTGATGCTTCTGCATTGGACTGAGCCAGCGAACATATTGGTATTATATACGATAAGCCAATAACAAATAAATTCTTAATCCATATTTTTCTCATCATTATCTCAACCTTACTTTTCTACAGATACAATATCGCTGTCGACGCTCACTTTCCCTTCTTTATCTATGTTCGTTATTTTAATATATAAAACTTCTTTTTTGATTTCCTGGGTTAACACAGCCTCTTTACCGCAACCTGTTAAAAACAGGCCGATACATAGTACCGTTGACATGAAAATACGATTTTTACGATTAAACAATAAGGTAGCCAATAGTAAAAGAATAAATACCGATATACTGGCCAATTGTAGTGAACTTAGTTTAAGAATGTGCTGATATTCCAAAACTTCAGTGGAATCACCGTTTTCAGCCTTACTTTCCACCGTAGCCACTTCATGCCAACTATCGCCATCGTCAGAAATTTGAACTACAAAATGGTCACTATTACTTTCATTTTCAGTTTTCCACTGTATCAGTAAATCATCTCCAACAATACTAGCACTCACATCCACAAATGTCACGGTAGACGTTTGAACACAAGTCGCATCATAATTCGCATTATTAATCGTCCAATTTTTGTCTGTCCGCAATTTATTATAAGAGTCTTGGTCTCCATACGTCCTTCCCGCAGCGCCCAATACTAATCCCTGTGGTGTATTCGCATTTTCTGCCCAGCCTTTCAAGGTTTTGCCAAAGTTGACACAATCCATTCCCCCACCATCATTTGATCCTAAAAAGGCACTGAGTGTAACCCCTGCCTTTAATGTCCAATTGCCCAGACTAGCATTATTGAATGCACTATTAAAAAACATACCGTTTAAATTCGTTACGTTGGATACATTCCACCCGGCTAACGATTGGTTAAATGCTTTCGAAGTTTCAAACGTATTCGTCATTATGGTTACGTTTCCTGTATTCCAATTTCCTATAGGCTGATTAAATGCTTCCGTGGCGCGGAACATATCTGCCATATTTTGTACAGCTCCGGTATTCCAACTATTCAGCGGTTGGTTAAATGCCTTTGCACCATGAAACATCGCGCCCATATTGGTTACGCTTGATACATCCCATGTATTAAAACTCGCATTCCCAATTAAAGATGTACAATCTTTAAACATGCTGCTTATATTCCCTGATAATGTTGGAGCATCCGTAGCAGTCACGTCAAGATTTGAGCAATCATTAAACATATGCGTTTTGTCCCAGGTCCAAAGGTTACCCCACTGCTTCACTTCCATCAACTTCCTGCGATCTGTTGTTGCCGGAGTCGCTCCTATTTGCCAATAAAACCCTGTCCCTGCCTGAGATATGGTTACTTCGTAAACTCCTTCAGAAGGAACAGTGATGACATCATTTGTCAGACTAGCGTTCGTAAAAGCTCCATTTATCGTTGACTCTCCTACTTTAACCCAACTACCTTCGTAAGTTCCTCCCGCTACAGGAAGCTTTATGGTCTTATTACTCGATCCGGCATACGTTCCCGATAACTTATTAGTATCCCAAATAGTCTTAAACGGTGTTTGTGATTGTCCAGTTACTACTGCGCTAATAAGTAGTATTAATGTTATAATTTTTTTCATAATTTGTTTTTTTATTGATTTTACAATGATATTTACATTCCTTTTATTCTATTTAGCTCCTTTGCCAGTGCTTCAACTTTCTCAGGATATTTCTCCGCAAGATTATTCATTTCTCTTGCGTCTTCTTTAAGGTTATAAAGCTGCGGAGCATTACTTAGGCCTGTTTCTATGGCTTTATTTGCCAACCAATCAGGCACTTGTTTTGACAGAGGCGCTATATATTTCCAATCTCCTGACCGTATAGACAAAGTAAAAGATTCCTGAATCATACTTTTTCTTCCATTATTCGAGTTGCCAAGCAATACTTCAGACATATCTTTACTATCCGGTGCATTTTTATCACTCACTTGCTGACCAGTTAAAGCTGCTAAAGAAGCAAATAAATCAACTTGGTTAAATAATGCCTCACTTCGTCCTGGCTTAATCACATCCGGCCAGCAGGCAATTGTGGGCATACGTGTCCCTCCTTCATAGGCACTATACTTGCCTCCTCTATATATACCTGAAGGTTGATGTTCGCCGATCAACTCCACCGCATTATCGACGTAACCATCATCAAGTACGGGACCGTTATCGCTACTAAATATGATCAATGTATTTTTATCGATTCCCAATTCACGAAGATTTTTCATTACTTCACCTACCATCCAGTCCATTTGTACAATATCATCACCTCTGGGACCCATTTTGGTTGCTCCTACAAATTTTGCATTTGGAGACCTTGGAACGTGGATACTTGGTAATGCATAATATAGAAAAAATGGTCCATCTTTATGTTCAGTGATGAACTTCTTTGCTTTTTGGGATAAAACGGCAGCAAATTCCTCGTCTTCCCAATGAGCGCTGGTACCGCCACTCATAAAACCTATTCTACTAATTCCGTTAATTATCGTACCGCTGTGCTGCGTATCCGCTTTAATTTTTAATAGCTCCGGATGTTCCAGTCCCGATGGAAATGTACCTATCTTATGCTTGTAGCTAACTTCTATGGGATCGGCCTTATCTAAGTTTACAACATGCTGGTTTTCTACAAAGACGGTAGGCACTCTGTCTGCCGTGGCGGGAATAAGAAAACTATAATCAAAACCTATTTCTTTTGGCCCTGGCTTAATTTCGGCGTTCCAATTGGGCTCTCCGTTACCTAAACCTAAATGCCATTTGCCAATTACACCTGTTATATAACCAGCCTTTTTTAACATATCGGCAATAGTCACACTTTCCGGATCAATAATTAAAGGAGCATCTCCTGGTAATATAGCTGCGTTGTTTCTAAAGGCATAACTCCCAGTTAGCAAGGAATATCGTGAAGGTGTGCAGGTTGATGCCGATGAGTGCGCATCCGTAAAAAGAAGCCCATTTTCTGCCAACGCATCGATGTATGGTGTTTTTACAGCTGTTGCACCATAACAGCTTAAATCTCCGTACCCCAAATCATCGACATAAATAACTAAAATATTAGGCCTTTTTACAGATTTGGTTGGTGAGCATGAGAAAAATAATGTCATGATCAGAAACATGAAAGACCATTGTAAAGCAAGCTTTTTCATAGGTTATCTTTTTGTTTAACATTTAAAGTGGAATAAAAGTCATTTGCCACCTCTATATCTGGCATCAACCTGTCATTTTCCCATTTTAAAGGGACTATGGCCGGGCGGCAGGTTACGGGAAATTTTGCTCCCATTATACCTCTGGGATTAAAAAATGTCGTAGACCACCAATTATTGTTTTCGTCTCTAAATAGATTATTATGCCCACCTTGTAAAATAGCTGGATAACGAGGACCATAAGGGCCATAAATATAATCCGACTCAGCTATCACCACATCATAACTATATAACCTATCACCCTTTTTATCATTTCCTATATAAGAATACGTGCTATCCGCATGAGAAACCGACCATACGGTTTGTAATAGCTGATATTTACCATTATACTTATCTAACCAGACACCTTCTATATAGGGTTCGCATTGATAAGGTGTTTCCTTAAAAGCTCTAAAGGGTTCAGCGATATCACTTAAATCCTTTTTCATCCTCGCTATATAATGATTGTGACCGACCAGGTAAACTTCACCGTCTGTATCTTCAAAAATGCTGAGATCTATATTATCAAATATGGCCTCGGTTTCGTTTCCCTTTATATTCTTATATGGCCCTTCAGGCTTACCTGATAGACTTTCCAGAACGAACGAACCATTGTTACCATTTAAACAGGCTGTTAACAACCATTTTTTTTGACTTTTTATATAATGTAATTCTGGTGCCCAAACTGCTCTATACAAAGAATCCAAAGGATCTCCATTAGGGGATTTGTCATCTGGTTTAATCGGTGTACCTTTTTTTTGCCAAGGAGCCGCGTCTTTATCAAAAGACCAGATCAGACCTCTTGATTCCCAATTTTTAAGATCTCTGGATCGCCATAAGTATAATCCATCGTTATAATCCCAACAATGTATTTGACCGACAAAAACTCTATCGGGGTTTGCAGTAGTTCCGGTAAGATAATAGTATCCATCAGGTCCGTAAGTTATATAGGTGTCTCTCATCCATACATCTAACACCGGTTTCACAGTCGAAGGTATAGTAATGGAGGAATCTCCTATTGGTGCTATTGGATCACTAAAAACTTGTGTGGATACTGACCTATCTTGTATTAAACTACATGAAACAGTAATAAAAATCAATAATAATAAACCGATGATTTTTTGAATTTCAACTCGCGTGCTCTGGTACATAATGTTTCTATGAAGAATATCTGTTATTTGCCTGGTAATTACGCAACTAATTTATTGATGGTGTCAATCGCATTGCAGTGATATAATAAAAACCATATGTGTTATTATTCTGCTCTCCGGCAGTAATTGTGATCTTTATTTCTCCATTTGCGTCGGGCTGAATATTATCTGCACAAACTGTATTTGATGTATTGTTCATCGCATTGAGCAAGACCGTATTTTCATTTTGTCCTTTGACAATATATTTAGTTTGTCGGTTCTCATTAACCTTCGCATCGATGCGAGAGCTAAAGAAGCAGAAATTATATTTTTTGGTTTTATCCAGTCCCGCAAGTTTCACAGCACTTTGTAGAATCGTTGCTTTATTAAAGAGCTGCTTAGGATTACCATAGTATGAATCGGACGACACTTCCGCAGGCATGTCAAAATCTGTTGATGTTGTCGTCGGACCATTCCGATTTATATCATTGAAGCGTTCTGTAATGGTCAGGGAAATTCCCGTATAGTTTCCTTGATCGTCTTTAAGATTTGGAATAGATGTATTCTCCATAGGTCCTGTTACACTATTCCACTGCGGAGAGGATGTGTCTTCACCAAAATTGATGAGCACAGGATAGGTCAGCGTGCCAGAACCACCACCCTGATAATCGAGCATGGGTGTCACAGCGTTTGGTTTCGCCACTGCCTGATGTGCCGCATGCTGGGCGATTTCAGTTTCATAATCGGTTAGCGCGGTAGGCTTATAGGTATTCCCGATGACACTTTCACCGAAGATAGCTTCAAACCATGTACAAGAAGCCGTATATCTTCCTATATTCAGGTCAAGGTGGTAGCCGTCCCGACAGAAGTTATCGCCAATGATACTCGTCCGTCCATTTTGAATAGCTGTTCCAGCGGGGACGATCAGCTCTGTATCAATCAGGTCTTTTGCACGATTGTATGCATCTACTATAGCCAGGTACATCGTCTCCTGATCCTTATTATAATTGGCAAAGCCCGCGTGTGTCGAACTCTGTGCATAGGCCCAGGTTTGATGCAGGATATATTTTACATGTGGGTTCGTCGCTTTTCCTTTTACATAGTTGTATAAGGCAGGCAGCGGCGTTACGAAAGTATTATACTGGCCAGAGTTCGGACTTGCCTGTTGAAAACTGATATAATCCCAATCCTCATCGGTCACCGCCGTTGCAATAGTTGTATTTGCTGTGTTTACCTTATTACCATCCTCACCTATTTTTCTATACGCATAGGCTGCCGTATTGTTTGTTGCATTCTGCACGTGTTGATCAAGGGTAGCACCACCGATATACAGATTGCCTATGACCGTATTCCTACCCGCAGCTTTTGCCAGGCCATGCAGGTAATATTCAACGGCGTCTTCTGAAAAACTATTGCCTATAGTTAATATCTTTACTACCCCATCGTCCGGTATTTCAATAATTTCCCCAGTGACATTGACGATACAGCTCGCAAGTATAGCACCTTGTGGAGAGGTAATGAAGACTTTGCTTTCACCTTGCGACTTTCCAACAACTGTAGCCGAATGGTCACTGTTTACGGTGATTGCTACAACCTGCGTGTTGTCTACTTTCCATTTATACGATTCTGGGTTCGTCACGGAAGGTTCAAATGTTGGAATTAACACCAGCTCTTCCCCGATTTTTAATGTACCTGTTGTTTTATTCAGTTGTACAGCTTGTTTTTGCTCCTGAAGCGGAGGAACATCGTCCTTACAAGAAATAAAACTAAGCGTAAAAAGGGTAAGGACGCCCCATATTAAAGATCTTAAATTGAGTAGTTTTTCCATTATAACTGTCTCCTTTACGTAATTAATTGTTTGGGTCTAATAGTTTATTAGCCTCAACTTCTATTTGAGGGATTGGAAATAGTAGCTTATCGGGGGTCGCCAAATCCGGAGAAACACCTCTGGCTATAGCTGACGATAAAAACGTACCCTGACGGATTAAATCTTCACGACGCTTACCTTCAGAAATAAACTCCCAACCTCTTTCTCTAAAGATGGCATCTCTGAAATCTTCTTTAGAGGGTGTATTTACTATAGTCAGATTTTCTAACCCTGCCCGTGTTCTAACTTGGTTAATAAGCGTAAAACATTCTGTTGGCGGAGTTGCGGCCAACTCGTTCAAAGCTTCTGCTCTGGTTAGTAAGATATCAGCATACCGAAGAAGAGGGACATCACTTCCACCGTTGTTTCCTACAATAGTGTTATCCCAATATTTAAAACTTCTGGCATTGTCATCATCATTCATTAGATTTACCGTCACGTTGTTGTTATTGATATAACTAGTACATATTAACGAACGCCTTTTATCATTTGGGGCCATACTGTTTACAAAAGCTTTTCTTAACCGGTATTGTGTAGCAAAATTGGCCATTGAACTTATATAAACAAACTCCGGTACCTGAGGTGTACTTTTGAAACCTGGAGGCAAGGCTCCGGCCATATACCAGTTACCAACCCCTCCTGTTTCATTTTTACATGGAAGTACGAGTAGCATCTCTCTATTATTTAGCTCATTTTCTATTTTGAAGAGATCTTTAAACTCATGCTGGGTGGTCGTGTAATAGTTAAAATTTATAACATCTAGCGCTGCATCTGCAGCTTTTTGCCATTGTTTAGTATTGAGATAAAATTTGGCAAGTATACCTGTAGCATTTCCTTTATTGATTCTTCCATAAGCTTCTTCCTGTCCGGGATCAGGTAAGTCTGCAATAGATTCTGTAATTTCTGTCTCTATAAATGTCCTCATTTCCCCATCCGTTGCCCTGGCCAGTTCGCCCGGTTGCGAATTAGAAATCCGTAGTGGTACACGGCCAAACCAACTGTATAATATCGTATAGGCATGGGCTCTTAACACACGTGCTTCAGCCTTATAAAGTCTTTTTTTGTTATCCGACGTGTTTACACCATCTATATTTGCAACTACATCATTAGCGTCTCTTATACACCTATAGTTAGGCCCCCACACATCTTCCCGGAACGTTATTAAATCCGAATTCCAGGTAAAATCAATGATAGGCTGCAGCGTTGCATTTTCCGCGCCACCAGAATTAAAGGCCATATCGGTACAAACCTCAGAAGTGTTAATGGTCAGCTTGGATCCAGTTTGTGTCTGCTGATGCGCATAAGCAGAAAATAATAAAGACTTAATTCCCGCTTCTGTAGAGAGTATGTTGCCTGGGGCGAATTCAGAATTAGGGGTTACTTCAAGCAATTTTTCGCAAGAGGTGAAAGCTATCAGTACAGCTACTATACATATATATCTAAACGTATTTTTCATATCGTTATATCTTTAAATTAAAATTGAACATTAACTCCCCCGGTAAAAGTCCGGGTCAATGGATAAGAGTTATAATCAACCCGCAAAATATCGCTACCTATAGCATTTGCAGCAGGATCAACACCAGAATAATTCGTGATTGTATATAAGTTTTGGCCAGAGACAAAAACTGTTGCATTTTTAACAAACTTATTTTTTGACAGCGGTATCTTATAACCTAATCGAACAGATTGAAGCCTCAAGTAAGAGGCGTCCTCCACTGTTTTATTGTTGATCTGTCTTGATCCTTGTACATCTCCGGGTATAAAAGAAGGGTACTCGTTGCTCGGGTTACTTGGCGTCCACCTGTTCAAATACAATTCGGCCAATTTATTTCTTCTAAAGTCTACAGGATAATAGGAGTCAGCTAAACTGCTATTTAACATCATAGCACCTTGAGAACCTTCTAAAAACACAGCAAGAGATACACTCTTATAACTCAAGTTCGTATTAAAACCGTAATAAAAATCTGGAAGAGAATTGCCCAGAACTATCCTATCGTCCGTATTTATAAGTCTATTATTATCAAAATCACGATATTTTAAATCCCCGGGTCTTACACCTGGCTGTGCGGTAGAGAAATCATCCCCAACTTGCCAGACCCCATCGACTACATATCCATAAAACGACCCCATGGAGATTCCTGGCTTTAAGATGTTATATTCTCCTATATTACCCGGACCTCCACCGATAACCTGTTTATCACCCATTAAGCTCAAAATCGTATTCTTTAACGTGGTCACATTGAAATTAGCATCCAATTTAAAATCGTTGCCGTCAACAATAACCCCGTTTAATGAGAATTCTATACCAGAATTCCGCATACTTCCAATATTTTCTGTTCTTGCACCAAAACCGGTACTAAGCGGCTGAGGATTGCTGTATAGAAGATTAAAAGTTCTTCTATTATAGTAATCGATACTACCTGTAATTCTGGAATTTAAGAATCCAAAATCTAACCCTATATCAGTTTGTTGTGCAGATTCCCATCGTAGGAAGGGGTTAGGGCTACGCGTTGGAGCAATAGTACTTATTCGTTCACCATCAAAAATCACATTTCTCCCGCTCGAGTAAGTTGAAAAATAGAGGTAATTGGTATTCGGCTGATTACCGATCGCTCCATAACTCGCTCTTAATTTTAGATCACTGATAAAGCTTACTTCTTTCAGGAAATCCTCCTGTTTTAGTCTCCAGCCTAGTGCTGCAGAAGGAAAATAACCAAATCTATTTTCAGGGCCAAACCTTGCAGATCCATCTGCCCGGAAAGAAAATGTAAACAAATACTTATCTAAAAGAGAGTAGTTTACTCTTCCTAAATACGACAATAAAATATTTTCCTGCGCTCCACTCCCTACACCATTCAATGTAGGATCACCGGAACCTATGGCATAATATGTTAAATCAGGCAGGGGATAACCTTGCCCATTTGCAATAAGCGTACTGGATGTATACCGCTCATACGTCGCTCCTGCTACAGCATTTATCCGGTGTATTCCCAAGTCCTTCTTATAATTCAAGGTACCTTCCATAAGATAGTATCCTCTTTTACCATTTCTTACATCGGCATAGCCACCGTAACCTGCTCCTGTCAAAGTAGAGGGATCTATCCAAAAAGATCTTTTTGAGTCGTTTAAATCGGCGCCTACCTTTACCTTGCCAGATAGTGACGGGATAAAGAAATATTCCGCATATATATTACCAAATGTGCGGTAAGTATCGCCAACAGAATACTGCCCATGTATAACGGCTAAGGGGTTATCCATAGGATTCATTAAAGGTGATTGGTAAAAAGTTCCATCCGCACTTAAAGCAGGCGAGGTGGGATCGTAATTTTGGGCCATATATAAGGCACTCGCATTATCGTTAAGTCCCAAACCACTTGCATTGTAATGATCTCTGCTATAAGCTGTGGTAAGGTTTATCCCCACACTGTATTTAGATGCAACACTTGTTTCCAGGTTAACCCGTGCATTATACCGGGTAGTACCGGAATTTAACATTATCCCCTCCTGATCAAAATATCCCGCAGAAATATAATATTTCGTGTTGCCTTCCCCGCCACTGAATGAAAGGTCGTGAGACTGTATAGGCGCGTCTCTTAATAATAATGTTTGCCAGTCTGTATTATAATTTGGACCTGTAACCGGAGGATATGATCCTGGGTCTCCACTTAGATTTCCATCAGCAATAATTCCATTTATTGCTTCAGTATATTCCTCTCCGGTCATAAAACGCTGTGTATTTGCCACAGTTTGCCTACCATAAGTAGCATGATAATTTACGTTGATCTTACCCGCCGAACCCTGTTTTGTCGTAATCAAAACAACACCGTTGGCTCCTCGTGAACCGTATATTGCCGTAGCGGAAGCATCTTTTAAAATTTCAATAGAAGCGATATCTGAGGGATTTATAGAGCTCAAAGGGGACCTGTTATTGGGGTTGTTGGCAGAGCCTGTCGGACTGGCCGAACCGATAGCAGAGGCATCATTAACCGGCATACCATCTATAACATATAATGGGGCGTTATTTCCTGTAATAGACGTAATCCCCCGTATCTGTACACTCATAGCAGCTCCAGGTTCACCACTTTTTTGGTAAATCTGCACTCCGGGAATCCTTCCTTGCAATGCCTGTTGCACGTTTATATGTGTTCCGGCCGTTAAATCTTCCGCCTTAATCGAAGATACAGAACCCGTTAAATCACTCTTTCTCACAGCTCCATAACCAACGACAACAACTTCTTCCAATGATTCATTTTCTGATTCTAATACTACATTGACGATTGTCCTTCCATTTAGCGCCACTTCTTTAGCGTGAAAACCTACATGTTGGAAAATCAAGACCTCAAGAGAAGAATTGACATTTAAACTATAGTTTCCAGCAGCATCGGTTTTTGTACCGTTTGTAGCGTTTCTCACCAATACGCTTACGCCTGCAAGAGGTTCGCCAGCACTATCGGAAATTTTTCCCGTAATATGCATTTGCTGAGCCTGTAACGTCCCTCCGAAGATAATAAGCAGGGCCATTACCAGGTACCTTAGCTTCATACCGGGATGTTGGGTAATTAATTGATTCATATTAGTTTTAATTTAGTTTATAATAAATCTTAGTATTTAACTGCATGTCCATTGAAACACAAAAGGAGCTTTACACAGCGTTTTTCTAACCCTATGACTTCAATTTAATTCGTAATATTTTGAGCTAGTTACTTAAATATCTCGCCGGCTTCAGGCCAGCCATCTGTTCCTGTCAATAATCTTTGTAATCCAAATCGTTTACCATTCTCACCTGAAGGAGGGTTTTCCAACCAGTATGAGTAAGATACCCAATCCGTGTGAACACCGTCCAATGCATATCCTTTAATAATTCCAACATGCCCCCTTCCTATACGGGTGCTATTGTCTGCGCTGAACGCCTGTTTACTTGTCATAAAAACAGAACCGCCTCCATTATACATATCTTTTCCACCTTTATCTAAATATGGCCCTCTGATATTGGTAGACCACCCCACACGTACTTCATAGGTTGCATTTTGTTCATGACCTAGACCTGTTCCCCAATTTACGTATAGCCAATAACCTGCCTCCCCGTTTTTTACACCAGGATATATTGCGCCTGCCTCAATTGCACTATTGGCCGCTTCGTCTTTTCGAGCCAAATTAGAAATCGTAGTTTCTGTTGGATGTACTTTACCATCCGCACCCAACCGAATTAACTTAATTCCAGTCCAATGCGATCCAAAACATAAATACCATTCACCGTCCGGGGTCAATACAGGACAAGGATCCAGAGCATTGTAAGTAGAGGTCTCGGTGGTAGAAATTACGATTCCTTTATCTACCCAATTATAATTTGGAGCATTTGGGTCGAGCGTTTTATTGGTAGCCAAAGCAATGGCAGATTTTCTACTACCCATACTGGATACGCAATAATACATACGAAACTCTGCAGACACTGGATCATAAATAATATCCGGAGCCCAGGCTGCATTTATCGGGCTATAATTAGACCAAAAGGCCGGACGGGTTGGAAACACATCTGTCCCGCTATTCCAGGTACCTGATATAGGATTATTAGTCCATCTCATTTTGATACCTCCATCCGTAGAATACCAAAAATAATTGGATCCTGATTTTATAACACGAGAAGCATCATTTAAACCAACAAGGCCGGTTAGAGGTGTAATAGAATTTTCATCGCTTGGAGGCGGTGTTTGAGGAGAACCATAGTTTGGTTTACTACAGCTTGACATTGCAATACATAAGTTTAACAATACAAAAAGAATCTTCATATAAAATGATTTTTAAGTTTACATTATGGTTTTTGCAAGGTAGAGTAAAAATCTTTGGAAGAATAGCACAGAAGTTAAAATAATAAGGACTATTGTTTATAACCTCAATAACGTAGAAGTAGACATAAGAAATTTCAAAATTAATTTAGAAATTAGCAAAGATGAGACTTGCTGGCATTACTCTTCTACTTATTCACCTTATTACCAATACCTTTGGTAAGGATATTCTTTTTAGAAAAATTACTTCTAATGAAGGATTGTCACACAATACGGTATATGCTATTGTCCAAGATGAAAAAGGATTTATGTGGTTTGGCACAAGGGAAGGTCTCAATAGATACGATAGCTATAGCGTAAAAACCTATTATGTAAAAAACTCTGAGTTGGGGGGATCCGCAAACAAGATAAGCTCGTTATGCAACTATAAGTCCTCAATATATGTCGGCACTGATAATGGCCTTTACATTTATGACTCACAAACAGATCTGCTTCAGAAAAATAAGGATTTCCCCTATACATCCAACGTATTATTTCTCCTTGAACATCGTAACTACATGTATATAGGCACGTCAGAGGGAGTCTTTCGACTATCAAATGGCAAATCCCAGTTAATAAGTAATAAAGAGAGTTATACAAAAGCAATGTGTGCCATTGGTGAAGATCGCTTTTTGTTAGCTATAGGGAATACTATAGAAATTATCGACAGTGCGGGCAATATTCAAAAGATATTTGATGCTACGTCCCTGTCAGAATTAGCCTATGTCAACGATATTTTTAATATATACAAAGATCAGAAAGGCAACTTCTGGGTGGCTACGAACAAAGGGTTATTCAGTTATCAAAGTGAAAATCAACGTTTTTCCAAACTAAAATTTTCGATACTGGAAAACCCCGAAAACCAAACCGTAAGATCTGTAGTAGCGAAAAATAACCTTCTCTATATCGGTACGGAGGACGGGCTGTATCTATACGATGTAACAACCGGATATTCAGAAAATTATCAACGATCTTTTCAGGATGATTTGAAAAGATTAAATGATAACGCGATATATTCCACCTATTTGGCTAAAGATGGGTCAATATGGCTGGGAACGTATTTTGGGGGAGTCAATTATATTCCTTCTAACTCTTATGGTTTTCGAAGCATTTGGGCCAATAATGAAAAGAAAGGACTTGCCGGAAAGGCCGTCAGCCAGATGATGGAAGATACTAAACAGCACATTTGGATCGGGACAGAAGATGGAGGTATCACAATCTATGATCCATCAAAAGAAACTTATCAGTATATTAATAAACAAAGTTTCCCTTTTTATCTGACAACGAATAATGTCCATGCCATTCATGATGATGGCTATGGGAATATCTGGGTAGGCACCTTTTTAGGAGGATTGCACCAGTTTGACATCAAAGGAAGGAAGACTACGGTCTATTCCATGCAGAGCGGGGATGCTCAATCCTTATCTAATAATGGTGTTTATGCAATTTATCGGGATACAAGAGGGATTTTGTGGATTGGTACCCAGAATGGGTTAAATACTTTTGATTATCGATCTAAAAAGTTTAACCTGTTTAGAGCCAACATTTTAGGCAACAAATTCATTTATGACATTATCGAAGACGAAAGTGGAAACATGTGGTTTTGCACACGCTATAACGGAATTTACCGGTACAATCCGGTCGCTGATAGTTTAATAAATTATACCGCCTCCGGTAATAATCCTACGCTATTGAGCAATCAGATCATCAGTGTATATAAAGATCGTAAGCAAAGACTATGGTTTGGCACATTGGATGGAGGTGTAAGCATTTATGATCCAAAGAATAATACATTTAAAAATCTCACAATTACAGAAGGGTTAGCCAATAATAATGTTTACGGAATACTCGAAGATCATCTCGGCATCGTCTGGCTTACTACTAATCGTGGAATCTCTAAATTAGACCCTAAAACAAATAAATTTGTAAATTATGATAATACCCATGGGTTGCCTTCTAATCAGTTTAATTTTAAATCTTATTTAAAAAGCTCTACAGGTATTTTGTATTTTGGAAGCATTGACGGTCTTTGTTTTTTTAACCCTTCTACAATTGCTAAAAACTATTCCTTAATTCCTCTCACATTTACAGATTTCCAGCTATTTAACAAAAGTGTCATTCCGGGACAATCATCTATACTCAAAAACCAGATAGACCATACAAGCCGAATAGAGCTCAATCATAATCAAAATGTATTTTCCATAAATTATGTAGCAATCGATTATGCAAACCCGGGCAGTACGCGTTATTCCTATTATTTAGAGGGTTTTGAAGATGAATGGAATCATGTAGGAGATAAAAGAAGCGTCACCTATACCAACCTTTCACCCGGCAGGTACGTTTTTCACTTAAAGACTGTAAGTACTTCCGGTGTTTCCAGTAGCTTAGAAAGGACAATAGAAATTCATGTAGCACCGCCATTCTATCTAAGTAAGTTTGCCTATTTTATATATTTTTTATTGCTGGCAACTTTAATATGGACTTATACCAGATTTGTTAGATTCCTTCATCAAAAGAAATTAGAAATACAGCTGGAACGCATTGAAAAGGAGAAAACGAAGGAGCTGACCCAGCACCGGCTTAATTTTTTTACATTCATTTCGCATGAATTTAAAACGCCATTAACCCTTATCCTGGCGTCCATTGATAAATTTCTGGAGAATACCAGTTCCGATTTAAAGAAAAGTACGGAATTATCTACAGTCAAAAGTAATGCTTCGATCTTGTTTAAACTCATTCAACAGCTGATGGAGTTTAGAAAAATAGAATCTGATCATGCGTCTATTAATCTTTCAAAATCGGATATAGTTGATTTTATCAGAAAGGCCACTTACCATTTCGAAACAATAGCTGTTAAAAAGAATATTGATTTAACCTTCATTTCCACTAAATCCGTTCAGGAATGCTACTTTGATCAGGACAAAACGGAGAAAATATTGTTCAATATTCTTTCTAATGCCATGAAAAATACATCAACAGGAAGTATTGATGTGACACTTGATTTTGGCGAATGGCACGATGCACAGCAATCCGTTACGATATGCGTAAATGATACCGGGCGAGGTATGTCATCAACAGAACTTAAAAACATTTTTAACCCTTTTTATAAATCGGGGATTAATGAAGTAGATAAGGAAAGCAGTGGCATCGGGCTGGCCCTTGTTGACAGTCTCATAAAGTATCTTAATGGAACAATTCATGTTAAAAGTGTACCGGACAAAGGAACCTCCATAGAGATAACTTTACCTGTTCTCAAACGCCTGGATCATATCCCACGAACCGATCTGATCTCTGAGTCAACGGAAAAGACCGCGATGATCAGACAAGAGAAGCCATTAGATGCAGCATCGATAAGCAAGGATACAAAAACGAAATATACATTACTTATCGTAGAAGACAATAGGGAGCTAATGACATTTTTATCGAAGCATTTTTCTCGTTATTACGAAGTAATGAGTGCATCAAACGGATTGCTCGCGATAAAGAAAATTAATAAGACACCTCCTGATATTATTATAAGTGATGTGAAAATGCCTAAAATGGATGGGATCGAACTTTGTAACAGGTTAAAAAGCGATAAAAAATACAATTATATTCCAATAATTCTACTTTCTGACAGTAACGCTGAAAACATAAAAATAGATGGTTTGGATGTGGGTGCCGATGCATACGTTGGCAAACCGTTTAATCTGAAAGAATTGGAACTTTTGATTAGTAATATGATTGCATCGAGAGTAAAACTTCGGGAACATGTAATTGGTATAGGCTCTTTTATCGCAGACAAATTACCAGACAACAATAAAGACCAAGAGTTTTTATCAAAATTAAGTGAAGTGCTCGAAAACGAATTTTCAAACCCCAACATAACTATAGAAGATATAGCAGACCAGCTGAATACGAGTAGAACATCATTACATTTAAACCTCAAACGAATCCTAAATAAAAATGCGACCGAACTTTTAAATGAATACCGTCTTAAAAAAGCCATTATTATGCTCGAGAATGATATGCCCATTAATGAGGTTGCCTATCATTGTGGATATAGCGACCCCAATTATTTTAGTAGGGTATTTAAAAAATATTACGGGCAGACACCATTGCATTACAAAAGAAAAGTATAAGACTCTCATCCTTTTCGTTTAAATACAATACGGCGAAGCATTTCCTTTTCCTGAAAAACAACCACCATACACAAAGCGACCAACATACCGTTACCTATCCAGAAGTTGCTATTAAAGACAAAGAAACTAACCCACGATATCAGCAACCCCACGACAAGGTAGACACCTATTTTTACGAATTTATAAGGAATAGGATAATATTTCTGTCCCCAGAATAAAGATAAGCCAACCATCACCAGATAAACTATGGTGGTAGAAGCTACCGCTCCTACGTAAGAATATCGCGGGATAAGCAGTACATTCAGCACGATGGTAATTAAAGCCCCGATACCCGATATATACAGCGCATATTGCGTCTGGTCGGTCAGCTTGTACCATACGGACAAATTCATATATACCCCCAGCAACACATAGTTGAACAAGATGATCGGTAAGACCTTGAGTCCCGACCAATACACCTCAGGATCGGCCTCATTTCCCCTGATGAAATTTTTGATCCAATCCACATTGATGGTCAATCCGACCATGGCCAGCACCATCAGCAGCACGAAATATTCCATGATCCTGGCATAGATCCTTGGCGCATCTTCATTTTTCGAATATGAAAAGAAGAAGGGTTCGGCTCCCAGA
>JBEBVG010000034.1:0-23622 GCA_040392845.1 Sphingobacterium sp.
CTGTATACCATCCCGCCTATTGCATGCTCAAATGCATCCTCATCAATTTGAAAAGTAGGCGTATGCAATGCCGAAGTCATTCCCTTTTGTGCATTACCTGTGCCGATGAAATAAAACAGTGAAGGATAATTGTGCGAATAGTAAGCAAAGTCCTCCGCAGCCATCCAGATACCAAGATGCTCGAAATTATCCGCAGATACATATTCTTTCAAATAAGACGATACGACTGCAGTCAATTCATCGTCGTTAACCAAGACAGGGTATCCCCTCTTGATATTGACGTCTGCCGTAGCGCCATAGACCAATGGGAGTTCCTTTATTTGCTTTTCAATGAGTTCCAATGCTTTATTTCGCCAGTTCTCATCCATCGTCCGAAAAGTTCCTTCCAACGTCACTTCGTTTGGAATTACGTTTGTCGCTCCATTTGCAATAACTTTTCCAAACGACAAAACCGATGGAATCGCCGGGTCAGCATGCCGCGACACAATTTGCTGTAAGGACAAAATCAGCTGAGCAGCAATAACAACGGGATCAATATTCAAATGTGGCTGAGCCCCATGCCCACCCTTACCTTTAAGGGTGACATAGATTTCATCGCCTGATGCCATAAACTTACCTGATCTTACACCAATCTTTCCCATTGCTAAACCAGGCGAGACATGCAGACCAATTACACCTTTCACATTCGGCCCAGGAGGAGGTAGTTTCTTAGAAGCTAAGATAGAGAGCGCTCCACCAGGGATCTTCTCCTCAGCTGGCTGGAATATACCGATAACAATACCGGAAAAATCCTTTTCTACCTGTTTAAGCACCATTAAAGCAGCCAACAAATTAGCCGTATGAAAGTCATGTCCGCAGGCATGCATGACACCTTCATGTTGAGAAGTAAAATCGGTATCATTCTCCTCCTGAATAGGCAACGCATCGATATCAGCACGTAAGATTACCGTACTATCATTAGCTGATTTCCTTCCGATGATTTTTGCTATAACGCCTGTATCCGCCACTTCTTCAAAATCAACGGCATAGGACTTCAAAATACTTTTAATGTATGCGCTGGTTTCATATTCCCGGAAGGATAATTCCGGAAATTTGTGCAGATGCCTTCTATTAAAAATAGCCTCATTCTTTACAGAAGAGACTATTTCTTTTATTTTTTCTATCATAAACGGGAATTTCTATATCTTAACAAGATAGTTACTTAAGAATTCTTCCACAAATTTATCATCATTTAATTCAGGATACGCTGCATATACACGGGATATTTCTTCATACTGGCCTTCAGACAATACTTCACCCGGGTTGAGGCACCATATTCCTTTCATTAAACCTTGTCTTCTGAGCACTTCGTGTATCCCCGGGATACACCCTTTAAAATCATGAGCAGGATCAAACAATGCTGCATTTACATCGGTAACCTGATTCGCTATGATCTGTAGCTCTCTCCATTTTTCGTAGGAAGGGCTTTCTTTATAATCTTTGACTCTACTCAATAACGCTACAGCTTTACGGGTCCATACCGCCCAATGTCCCAGCAACCCTCCCTTAAAGGTCATCTCGATAACGTTACCGTCGACATGAAAGCGATAAATGGACAATAGATCCTGTACGATATTATCATCATTGCCAGTATATAGAGCAATCTGATCACGCCTGCTCGAACCGGCGAGCGCCCGAACAACATCCAGGGTCTGATAACGGTTGAAAGAGGCACATTTTATTGCCTCCACATTATCGATCTCCATAAATCTCGACCAAAAATCGTATGTAAATATCCGTCCACCTACCGATGGTTGTAAATAGAACCCAAACACCGGAATTATTTTGGCTACTTCTTCTGTACGTTTCAAGATTTCCTCTTCGGTAAGATTCTGCAAACCACCCATGCTCAACAATCCCATATCATAGCCAAGAGCCACTGCTACCTGTGCCTCTCGAATAGCCTGTTCCGTTAGCCCACATATTCCGGCTATTTTCACAAACGGTCTATCCAGGTTGGCCTCTCTGATACTATCTGCGGTAACTTGAAGGACTTTCTCAAAAAGACTATGCTCCGACAAGCGGATCTCGAATTGTGTGGAATGTACCGCAACCGCAACTCCGCCAGCGCCACTTTGTATATAATAATTAGTCAACAACCTTTGATTTTCTTCATCAAATTGTCGGTTCTCATCCAATGCTAAAGGATGTGCGGGTATAACCGTTCCCTCCATCAACAATGACTTCAATGTACGATCTAATCTTTTCATTAGAACTTTCCTCCCCTTTCCTGAAAATGTGTATCCTTACCAAAATCATTACCGTTATTCAAAATCCACTGTGCAGTGATTGCAATAATCTCCTGTATGCCTACTGTTGGATATCCAAATATCCGGTGGCACTCCGAAGCATTGTTCAGCAGAGCCGTCGGCTCCGGCTCATTCACGAAAACCGGTTGACATCCCAAAATATCACCTAACTTTTCGGCAATCCACTTTATGGACAATATTTCCGGCCCCGTCACATTCAGCACCTTCGCCGGGCTTTCACAGTGCAGCAAACTACGTATTGCGATCTCGTTCGCATCGCTTTGCCATATCACGTTCACGTTATTCGTTCGGATATCGATAGGTTGGTTGTTGTACACCTGCTTTGCGATTTCACGGACAACTCCATATCGAAAATCAACAGCATAATTCAGCCGATACAACAGTACGGGCGTATTATTCTTCTTACTAAAATACGTAAAAATACGCTCCCGTCCCAAAGTACTCTGAGCATATTCCCCTATAGGTTCAGGTACAACCCGCTCGTCTGCTCCTGCGGAATGGATATCCACAAAGGGCAATACGTTACCGGAAGAAAAAGCCACAATCCGGGAGTTCCTGAATTTCTCGGCGACACGGCCGGGAAGATAAGTATTCATGGCCCAGGTAAAATCTTCCTTACCGGTAGCACCGAACTTAAATCCAGCCAGATAAATAACATTTTTGACTTCCGGTAATGCCTGCAAAGCATTGTCATCCAACAAGTCACATGTTATCGTCTCTACCCCTATCTTTTCCAGATACTCCTTTCCAGTGGTATCCGAAAAACGGGATACACCATACACATTTCTGGAAATCCCCAGTTGCTTCAGCCCATCCATTAACAGTTTTGCCATGCTTGGCCCCATCTTACCTCCAATACCCAGGAACATAAAATCCCCGTCTATCTGGGCTAGATCCCTGAGAAGCCCTTCCGAAGGGCGCGTATACTTCTCCTCTAATTCTACTAAAACCTGATTCATATTATCTTAAAAACATATCGTAAATATTGCTGACCATTAACACGCAAATAACTATGAGGCCCAACGCTCCGAAAATCTTATAAAAGAGGTTATTGGCATGAATACCCATTATCTTTTTACTATTCGCTATCACATAGATCGATATCCCTATGAAGGGTACCAGGAATATGGTTACGCTTTGCGCCAACACGATCAGCTCCAAGGGCAGTTTCCCAAAGGAGATCGCCACGATACAGCCAAGAACCATGACCAAGGATATCAGCACCTTTACCCTCCTGGAGTTTAGGCTACTTCCGAAGCCAAGCGCGTCACCCAATAGTGCTCCCCCCACTGTAGCATTACCCACGAGAGAAGAAAAAGCTGCTCCGAACAATCCCACAAAGAACAGGGAGCTCGCATATTTACCGAATAAAGGTTCCAGAGCCCGCCCCATTTCAGCAGCGCTTCCTACATGGATACCTTTTGGAAATAATACCGCAGCGGCACACACTACAACAGAGGCACTCATAAACCCGAGTATAGCCACACCTGTATATGCACCTCTTGCAGAATTTTTAATATTGACACCCTCCTGGTTCGATTTTCTACGTTCCTGTATCAGATAGCTTTGATAAAAGGCACCTACCAGCGAAAAGCAAGAAGCCGTAAAAGCGATAATCAACCCCAGGGAGCCCGTGGGCATCGAAGGGGCGAATCCTGCAAAAAACTGTCCGGCATCGATTTCCGCCAAAAAAAGTGTCGCTATAAAACATCCCAGCATGAGCAATACTAAACCCAGCATTAACTTCTCCATAATCTTATAAAAAGACGGAAAAAATAGTAGCGCAATGGCTATGGCAGTAAAGGTGATAATCCATATCGACATAGGAGTTCCGGTAGCTTCCCCGATAGCAATACCCACCCCAATACTGTTGCCCGCCTGGAAAGAGGTAGCTACCAAAAATATTCCTACACCTATCGCGATACCTATTGCGTTACCGAAACGCTCTTTAATTAATGTGAGCAAGGATTTGTCATGGATGACGCCTATACGTGAACACATTGCCGTATATACTCCCATAAAGAGCAAAGCCACAATAACGATCCACATCAGGGAATATTCGTAATCTGCGCCCATTTTTGAAGTAATGGTCATCTTACTCGGTCCAAATACTAAGGCCGCTGTAATAATCCCGGGACCTAGGATATTTAATAGTTTCTTCATTTATCTTTTCGTTTGTCGCTCTTCCTTTGTGTTTCTACCTGTACACTATCTATAGCAGTATAATTATTTCCAAAATTACTTCTGATATAACTAGCGATTTCAGCGATCTCGTGGTTTGACAAAAAATTAAACGCCGGCATCATTTCGTCATATTCCAATCCATCGACAACGATTTTTCCTTTTAAGCCACGTAACATAACATCCAACAATTTATCTCCATCTTGTATCCAAGGTGTTTGGATCAAAGGAGGAATACTCCCATTTACCCCTTTCCCATCCACCATATGGCAGGATGCACAGTAAGATTGATACAACGCTTTGCCGCTTTTCAAACTCTCCGTATCAGACTTTACTTCTTCCAGGTAATGTTCCGGAACAAAATCAACCTTGGACAACTTTAAAATCCGATCATCACCCTTTAACGGAAAACCTACCTGTGGTTTCCAATCCCGATTGCTGGTCGCTATGTAGATATTTCCTTCGTGATCACTCGTTATGGCCCGTATCCTTCCGTAATGATCTTTCAGGTACACCTTATCCTCCAGCACAGCAGTCTGCTCATCGTTCAACCGGACGACATGTAAACTTTGATCTTTCAACGTACCTAACAATAGTGAGTTTTTCCATTCCGAAATTTTGTTGAACAGTGGATAGTGCACTGCAGCAGGAGCTATAACGGGTGTCCACGATTTTATCGGTTCGGTCGTCTGATAGAGCTGTGCATATTCCTGTTCCCCTGGAAGATCATGAAAGCCCTCTATTTTCTTCCAACCATAATTGTGTAAAGGTCTAATCCAGTTCAGCTCATCTTCAATCGCATCGCCGTGTTCTGAGGTAATGATATGGCCATTCGGAGTTATAGTTATTCCCTGTATATTGCGGAAGCCCCAGGCGTATACGTACGAGCCGGGAATAGGATTATCAGCAGGAATTTTACCATCATCTGTCATCCGCAGTATCTTTCCGTTCAATGTCGTGGAATCCTGAGCATGCGTTTCGGAAAGCACATCTCCTGTAGCCCAATACAAAATATTTTCTTCATCAAAGACCATCCGGGAACCATTATGTCCTGTAGCCCCCTCTATTCGCAATAGCACTTCCTTTTCCGAAACTGTTCCCCCTTCATATTTCAATCTCACCAACTCACTATAAATAAGTCCCTCCTTCCTAATGGTATAGCATGTATATAAATAAGGTTTAAGCTTAAAATCCGGGTGGATTGCCAATGCCAGCAATCCCAATGTACGCTGTTGATAAACATCAGGAACGGTATAGATGATCCTTCGCTCATTTGTTGTTATATTCAGTTCCGAAATATTTCCTTTTATTTCAGTAAAGAAAATAGAATTTGTTACCGGATTATACTGCATATCCCAAGGAACATCAAGGCTGTCAATTAATTCTTCGACACCGAGATAGGTATCATCCGATATTTTCAGATAATCGATGTATTCGTTATTACTAGTGCTGCCACAGGCCATAATTAGCCAACTAAATAAACAGCAATATACCAAATTAAATCTTTTCACTTTTTAGCCTATTTCTTTTTCAACGCACTTCATTCTTAATTCACAGAGATACCACGTTTTTTAACAACCAATTATAGGTTTTCTCTCTTTGCTCCGGATAAATTTTATGTATTCCAGGTGGAATTAAATATAACTTCTTAGGCGATTCGATCATATTATAGGCCGCATAAATAGATGTAGGCGGAGTAATTGGATCATTAAATCCCCAGGAGAAAAATCCCGGGACTTTTAACCTTTTAGCAAAATTAACGACATCGTAATAGGATAGCGTCTCGATAACCTGCGCCTTCCGGTCTTCATACAACTCAGGGCGAGTAAACAAATGCGGCCATCCTCCAGCTCTGTTATTGAGATAGCCCGTAAAGTCGCACATCGCCGGACACAATGCCACCATGTAATTTATCCTGTTATCTAATGAGGAAGTAATGATTGACAGTGCCCCACCTTGGCTTGATCCCCATCCTCCAATTCGCTTACCATCAAACTCAGGAAGACCGTATATAAAATCCACTGATCTGACACAGCCCAGAATAACATTTTTGAAATAAAATGAATCTCTATTCACAATTCCCTTATATTGATAGGCTTTCAATTCGTTCTCCTGAAGGTTGACATAATAGGATCTTTCATACGTCACAGGGTGTCCATGTATATAGAGATCCAGGGTAATAAAGCCTGCAGCAGCGTTCTTCTGATCACCTCCCAAAGGTATCCAGCCGGCCCCAGGAAAACGTATAATAGCCGGATATTTGCCCTTCTTTTTGGGCATACTTAATACCCCATAAAACTTTCGGACTCCGTCGTTATAAAACTCGTACTCCGCCTGGTATACTGCAATGCTGTCATTACTTCTACTGGGTATTGGCGTGAGTTTTGAATGAAGTGGAATACGTTTCGAACCTTCGACAACCTTCGACCAATACCCATGGAAATCCACAGGTTCAATGGCGGTAGGTCTTATCTTATCAGGCTCAAAGGCTGCAGTCGCAGTGGCATTATAAATTTTCCCATTCACATTGACTTGCACATCACACCGCAAAAAACCCGGCACTTTCATAGATGGCACTTCCAATCGGGTAGATCCGTTATGTACTGTCACATTTCCCGTTTGAATAGGCTCCATCTTTTCAGGGCCGATGGTATAGGATATATCAGTCTCCTCTACCGGCCGCCCATCGACAGACAGATTTATTATGAAAACAGGTTGCTCGCCCATTCGATAAATCCAGTCAACCTTATCCAGAGAAACAGATAGATCTACTCCTTTTGTTTCGCTCGACTTTGGATCCTCTACATCAATTCCTGCTGTAGTGTACTGAGCCTGCGCTGGAAAGAGAAGAAAAAGAAAGGCTATACAGCCGAATATGGAATAAAAGCTTTTAAATTTCATAATTACTCTGCAATTTGTTCATAAACTCACGCTCCAGAGAAACAACATTCTCCTTAAGATACGTTAAGATATCTCTCCCCAATCTCGAGTTTACATGATTATATTTTACAAATCCATTGATTCTAAAAATATCCACCATTGATAATAATTCTGGTTTTATTTCGCCCCTTTGTCGAGGAAAGTGAAAAACACAATTGATAAAATTAATCCCTTGCTTCGTGTTTAGGTGAAATGGACTCAAAGATAAATCTGTAAACTCGGGCACAAGACGACAGCTATTTAACGAAATTTCCCCCACCATTTCTTCTCCTCGTCCTGTAATCAACTGTGAAACTGAACATTTGTCTATCCACACATTGGATATCGCGCTTCCTAGATCCAAAATTAAATTATCACATCTGACAAAATGTATCTCCGGATACAAGGACTCATCGTTATATTTGCCAAATTCTGTTCCGCTTATTTGAAAATGGAAAGGTGTACCACTATCAACACCAATATGCTCTAATTGGATATTCTCAAAATGCATTAAAGAATTACATTTCACAAAGCCATTGCCGTCACCGCCAACATCATGTAGGACATAAGTTTGGGGATTGGGAATTTTAATTAGACGAATCCCCTTCTCACGACCTTTTATAGTAATATCCTTACATGTCAGAATTTTTGGAAAAAATAATCGTTCGCCCTTTTTCGTTTGCGAAAATACAGAAGTCTTTATCAACCAACATTCGGATAGGTTATCTGGTACCGTTGAAAAGTCAAACGTAAAATTGGATATATGTATTTTTTCTGCCAATCCAATAGGATATCTATAGTCCGAATCGCCGGCAACAAACCGCAGTAAATTCACCTCCGTGTTCACATTAGGCTTTAGTTGACAATTATTTATATAAATATCCCCTTCCCATTTGCCTCCATAATCCCGCCTGAAACCTACAAAGAACTGACTATGGCAGGTTGTATTCTCAATAATCAAATCACCACCACCTGTAATGAAAACACCCCGGTTGCCAATTTGAGAATCTTGTATCGTTAGATTCCAACAATGAAAATGAACATCGACACGGTTTAACTGACATCTTTCGATCCGCATATTCTTGTTGAGATTTGTACCGAACACTCCCCAATGCAACATGGTACCTTCAGCAGTTACATTCCGGAAGGCTGCATTCATAACCCGAACAGCGCCTATACCATAAGTTCCTGCATATAAATCACGATCAATACCTACCCGATCTTGTTCCCAAGGTATCAATCTGATATTTTCCAGCGTGATGTCATATACACTATTGAAAGTGTAAAAACCGTTACGTGGATTGAAAGCAACATCCGATTTCCCTTTTTCCAAACCTACCCATTGATTTTTAATTATCGTGCGACTGCGTGTAACAGAAAAACCATTTTGGAAATACCCCTTTCTTTCGGGTTGAGGATGATTATCTCCAGAAAGGTAAAATGTTCCTCCTTCAATGACCAGATAATTTTGCTCTGCAGGGTATGCTTTTAACAATGTATAATCATTAAAACCCCATGCAATATCCCCCACGACTTTACCATCCTCCTCAAGATAAAAAAACTCTTCCCTGGCCCAAGAGTGGCCACTATAATCTGCTCCCGCTCTAAAACCAATACGATCGTTCTCGTCTATAATACTTATAAGACAGTTTTTATAATTCTTTAGCTCAGGCAAGACCTGCATACCGGGCTTAATAGTAGATACGATTTTTTCCTTTGTTTCAGAATCCACCCGAATCTCCACAGTATCATATCGGCTGGACACCTTAAAGACAGCGTTTTTGGTATTTAACCTCTCATTGATATGAAAAACACTTTCTCCCCAGTTTACAGTAGACTGTATTGGAATGTTTCTTGTTTCTTCTATCCAGTATTCGCCGACATAATTGAATATTGGCTTTTTATGTCTATTGGCGTATTGATGTGCCATCTTTATTTGTATTCCATCGTCATTACGGCCATCTCCCAAAGCACCGAACATCTTATAATTTATAGGTCGGTCCTCAATCATTGTCCCAATCAACCCTTTTTGAAATTGGATGACATCTCCCTCATTAGGTTCCAAGCCCTTATGCAATTTATCTATATGATAGAATGATCCCCCTCCATCATTCAATGTATAATATCCAAGCGTTTGGATAATTGACCCGGTATCAACTTCTGTACTTTCCTTTGCTTCTTTCAATGTCAGGAAAGTGAAAATACAGGTAACCTTTTTATTATGCAGCGAAGAAGGTACCGTAGCGGAGATAGAAACTCCTCCTAACGACATTGCACTTATCATATGTACTAATTCCCTTCTATTCACTTTAATATCTTCTATATATTATGTTTTAAAATCTTTTAAAACGATTAATTTTTCTTTACAATGAATTGTCTTCTAATTTTCTCGTTATCTTTAGATAGTTCTTACCTACAAATAAGCACAATAAGCTTTACCTAATCATTCTGAAGCGTACTGGATAAAGAAATTGCCTTCAGTCATCGGAAGATATAAACTGTTTTGAGTTTCCTCAACGATGAACGATTTTAGCTTCTTACCTTTTTTATCAGTCAACTCCCACGTTCCTTCCCGTAATCCAACGATAAATACTTCCTTTTCATTTTTTATATCCAACACGATACGTTCGTTATAAAACTCCTTACCATCCCTGATTAAAACCAACATATTATCCACTTTAAGATAATCGACACCTTGTTTTTTTGTATGTTCTGGTTCCATAGGTTTTATTCCTTCATTGGTCATCTGAAAAAAAGAAAGAAAGCTATCTTTTGTATTAGGATGAACAGGAGATACCAGGATCCTATGGCCGAACGCCTCCGCCTGCGTATTGAGCGGAGGTTCCACTTGATAACCAAAAACGTTAAAAGTCGAATCTCCTGAAAGGATTTTCTTCTCCAGGCTATCGCTTTTTGGGTAAATAAATTCTACATAGGTAAATGCATTTTCTTCTCCCCTGGAATTAGAAAATACAATTCGCCCTTGTTGATCGATTACTGGTTTATATAATGTATTAGCCTGCCAGTATTTTTTTGTTCCGGCAGACGAGGTCTCCATCTGGTCTTTTAGTACAATTATTGCCGGAATGTCTTTATTTCGTGTATTGATAAAAATATAATCCCTGATATAGGATCGCAATTTGTCCGAATAAGCGGATGTTAAATCGACCGAAAAATAGTTAAATTTAGGAGAGAGCAGGTCAGGTCCATATGAAGAAGAAAGCACTGTTCCATTTCGATACGTTTCGTTGTTTAGAACTTCTTCTAGATTCTTTGGAAACGTACGTCTCATTCTCGTTCCTCCGTCATTGGAGGGGAGATTTCCAAACTTCTCCGCAGGATCTAAAGCGAGCATCATACTATGGGAGACAGACCGTTTCGTAAAATTCATATCATACGGTGTACCATAGAATTTATATAACCCTAAATCGCCAACCTGAATGCCTCTGTGATAGATTTGTAGCGCCCCTGCATCACTATGTTGATGATTTGCAAAAAAATATCCCCCTCCTTTAATCTCCGCAACAACATTATTACTATTCAGGCCATCTTCCCAGCCGGTCCTATTGATCATAGAACCTAGAATTGTTCCAAAGTCTTTCGTCAATGGATAATCTATAGGTAACTCCTTAGATTTAAATGTTGGGTCATTCAACAAAAGATACAAAACCGGATTGATGTTATTATTCGACATCCTTTCAAAACTGTGTTTCAGATACGGATTGTCCGAATAGGTATAGTTCAGAAAAAAGGATATTGGATACATCTGCCAATAATAATATTCTCCTGGTTTCCCACTTAATCCTTGGTCACCATCTCTAAGCATCTGTCCATCGGGAGTTCTCGAATATATCCAATAATCACCTAGATTTTTGATATTAGGATCGAACACCTCCTGATTTAGCATTCTTGAAAACAACCATGCAGCATGCAAATCCCACGTAAAGCGATATATACCATAATGCATACCCTGATTATGCCTGGGGGATTGATACTCAAATTTTCGCATCGGCACCAATTCTTCCAAGATGGCGTAGGAACAATATTGATAAGGCAGTGGATCTTCATTATAAATGGCAATAGCCATAGACAATAAATCCCTATTAACCTGCGCTTCATTTCCATGCCCATTGACGACACTTTGAAGAAAAGGTGGCCACCCTATTTCCATATCGTCTGCCAGGCGCATTAAATGTTGACGGATTAAATCTTTATCCTCTTCCTCCATAAGGTCATAACACCAATCGTATACCTCAGAAGAAATATGGATAGCTCTGCCGATCTCGCGTGTGATATCCAAAATATTACCGAATACGACACGGCTAATATATTCTTTGGTTAGCAATAGCGCCTCTTTTCCTATTTTCTCATCTTTTGTGATCAAATAATAAAAGGCCTTAGCTTCAACTATCTTTTCAAGATTTTCATCAAAACTGATTTCTCCTTCTTTATTAAAATTAGGATTAAAATCCTTCAAAGCCATTGCCTTTACTGCTTCCCATTTGATCTTATTTTCCCCTATCTCCACTTGTGCTCTTACCGAGGGCAATGTCTCCTTGGAGACCCATAATCGTGGATGTTCAGTCGGGGGCAAATATTTAGGCTTGTAATTTTGAGCTGCTTCTGGTACGGGTGGAGCAACATACGGCTTAATCTCTATAAAATCTAATACAACTCCTTTAGGTAGCCAAATTTTGATCTCATTATTCTGTTCGAGTACAAATTTGCCCGTCACTTGTCTGGGTATATTCCATGGTACACAGACGACCCTCTTTGTAGTCGGTTGGTCATTTACCTGAATATCCATAAACAGCGACTCATATTTAGATTTTGCTTTCTTCATCAGCTCATTACCAAGCGGATCTGTCAGTGCGTATGTAGAAACCACATAACGTCCTGGCTCCTTCACAGCAAACCTAAATACTAAATGGGGTGCTTCTATAACGTTTCCTAAAGAAGCTACCCCTGATCTATCTTTTATCTGAGGATGATTAACCTTCTTGCTAATAGTAACATTCAGGAACTGTTCTGCATATAGCCGCATGGACTTTTCTTGGCTACGAACCTCAATCGTCCCACAACATAAAAGAATTAACAAGAAGGGTAGTAACTTCCTCATAATACTATATCCAATATTTGTAGTCAATAATTAGCTTATAATCAAGGGATATATTGCCATAAATCACCTCCCCGGCTAAAATACAGTCTTCCTTTTTTGTCCATTGAAATCCAAGCTGCATCATCAAGTATTTTGGTAATCTTCATTGTAGACGGGTCGATGCTGAATAAAGCTCCACCATTAGCACCTGCACCATATACCTTTCCGTTAGAATGGACTATAAGTTCTATGCTTTTCCAACTTGCAGAAAAATATTTATCAACCAACTTATGTGTACTCCGAACGGTATTAGTCTTAGTATCATAAATAAATAAAATGTCTTCTGCCACGCCCCAAATATAGCCGTCCGGGCCCTTAATCAGATTAGTAATTTGCCGTTTACCTGGAACCGGAACAATTTCTGTTATTTTCTTATTTGCTAATACGTCCCAAACAAACAATTTGGCTTCAGTATGCGAAGGTGTAGTACCCCCACCGCCAAAAATCGAAGTACCTCCATAAATATAGCTATCATTGTAAAGTAGGCTGATGATGCTTAAACCCGGTGTTATTTCCCCGTAGGTGGTCAGTTTCTTATCTTTTTTGTCATACTTGGAGAGTACCCCTCCCAACTTTCCATATTTCGTAACAGTACCCAGATATAGGCAATTATGCTGAGGTACAGACACTGCTCCAAAAATCCTGTCTTCGCCGCTAATAGTGGCCACCCGTACCGGATTAGTACCCACATTCCATGGTTGTTGCGAATCGTATTTATAAATCTCGGCACCGGGATAAATATTGAAATAAGTATCTGTACCGTCTATTAATATAGATTCGGCCTGACCCAAACCCGAATAGTTCGACACCTGTCCAGTTTCGGGATTGTATGCGCCATTCCCTCCTCCCGGATAACCACTGGTATGTATCCGACCATCAGCTGCCAAGGCTGTAATGCGTATATTAATAGGCTGTGGCGGCACTGGCAAATCTATAGTCGTAGACTGAGAATTTGCCGGATTGAATTTAATCAGTTTATTACTATCATTCAAGATATGCAGCAAATTGTCTTTTCCCCATACCATAGCCAAAGCTTTAGTTGTAGTTCCTACTTTTACTGAACTCGTAGAAGATGAGGAAAAATCATATACACGCAGGTCCGAAGAACTATGGCTATGATAAACCTTATTCGCGTCGCTTAGTGACCGGATATAGGCACGACTGCTTATGCCAGTAAGTTCCCGCTCCACAGCAGTGCTCTGATCCACATTATAGACCAATGTCTTCCCGTTGACGGTCGCAAACAAACGGCTTCCACCGGACACATCGGATACTATTACCAAGGGATAAACAAAGCCAGCTTTCCGTTCCGCCACAGGCAAAATCTCTGTCTTAGCTCCTGTCCTAGGATCCAGTTCTACGAGGTTAGCTGCCGTAGATCCTACACCTGCATATAACTTATCGTTCGATTTGCTGTATACCAAAGTCCTCACATATGTTTGTCCACTCACCAAAGCACCTTTACCTACATCGGAAAACCCGCTCTGCGGGTGGTAGCGAAAAACACGTGCACCCGGATAAGTACAGCCGAATATTTCTCCGTCCTTGCCCGCAATGACTTCCCATACGTAGCTTTCTGAAGGCAATGCCTTTCCTAGATCTTCCACAATCTGGCTACCCGGTTTGTGTTTAAAAACCCTACCTGGACTTCCTCCAGCAACATATATCCATCCATCTGTAGACAAGGTCACAGCCCAAGATGTTTCAGTGCCCGCCATTGCCAGGTTTACCAATAGCTTACCGTTATTAGTATCAAAACCGATAAGTCTTGCTGGTGTTCCTTTGGCGACACTATACACCATATCTACGCCCTGGTCTGTAGTCACAAACTGTCCACTAGCGATTACGGACTCTGCCATCTGAGGGCCAAGGTTGGTCAATTTTCCTGACTCGGAAGGCTCAGGTTCTTTTGGTTCTTCTTTTGGCTCATCTTTTGGAAGGGTTAATGGATTCTGCGTATTCTTTTTACATGCACAGGCGACAAAAATCAACCAAATACCACAAACAATTAGTTTCTTCATATTAATATTATATAATTATCATAAGTCCTAGCAACAATCTTTTCTAATCTGCAGCCGCATATCCCCATAGGGTGATTTCTGCTACTGTAGTCGATTTGATTCCTGCCCAACTCTCCAAGTTTCTCAGATAAAAATACCGGTAACCATCTTCACTTTCTGGAAAAGTAAAGTCAAATCCTGCTGTAGCAAACGCAAGATCTGCAGTGGTCGCGTTAGCCGGAAAGGCTAGTCCAGAAGGCCTTTCAGTCTCAAATTCACCTATCTTTATCCAATCTGCCATATTAGCTGTAGCTGTATTGCTGACATAAATTTCAAATCTTTTGGGGTTACCTTGTTTATACGCCCAAGTAGTATTATGAGCTAAATGGTGTAATTTTAACTTGGTCAAGGTATATTTTGCACCCAGATCGATGCCAAATGAATTGGGTAAATCAGGACTGCTTGTATTATGCATTTGGAAGTATCCGGCACTAGTAGCATCTGTGATATTATCCCACAGCTTAACCAAAGTCGCATTTGAATTATTCGACGTGGTATTATATTCCCCCGAGTTTGCGATACCAGGATTTTTCCAGAGCGATTTGTCCAATAAAATCTCTATAGGCCCTCGTGGTACTTCAACCTTTTCATAATCTACGTAAAAGGTATCCAAAGCCAAGGTATCCGGCAGGAAAGCCGTCCTTATATAAAAGTCCCCATCCAAGGGGAAATTAGGCAAAGTTATAAGATTATCGGTAGTTTTCAATCTACTGACAACCTCGTTACCATCGGCATTTTCATACTTGACATCCGAATAGACCATTCCGTTGTCCGCAGGCACCCATCCTACCTCCAAGTCCTCCTTTTGATTTACTCTTTTTAGTGATCGGACAATCCTGTTATACAAACTACTTTGATACCGCTCTCCGTATACCTTTCCTATTTTGGAAGATTTAATAGATGTATTACCTGACTTATCAAATAAAAAAATCTCAAATTCATATACGCCTTCGGCGAGATTGTTCAGCATGACCTTAACGGTATCCACTTCTTCGGTTTTCTGAACAGCTCCCTCGATTGAGTCCTTTCTATTGTTCCAATACACCTTGTATTTCGTCACCTTCGGATCCGATAACAATAACCACCGTACCTCAGCTCTTTTCTCCCCACCTCGTACAACGATCGAGTCTGCTTTGGAGACATAGATTGTCTCACCGTCTTCTACAAATTGACGATAGGTATAGTCCATATCCTTGCAGCTATATTGGAATCCCATAAGCATCACCAATGCCAGGAAAAACAAAAACCTGTTATTTTTCATCTTAACCATTTTTTAATGTTTATAACCATCACTTTTTAATTTGCTACCTGTCCCCAAAATGTCAGTTCCAGCAAGGCAACGTCCGGCACATTTCCCCAGGTCTGGTTCGTTTTAAAACGAACATAACGGAAAGAAGCATCCATAGGTTCAAAATCAAAATCTTCCCCCCGAGCATTTGTGGCTCTATCGTCAGCAGTTAATATTCCCAAAGGCTCTCCCGATGGTTTTACAGATTCAAACGTACCTAACAGAGTCCAATCGTCCCAGTTCGTGGACTTTACGTTGCTACCCCATATTTCAAAGATTTTGGGCGAGCCCAACGCAAACTGCCAGGTATCCGAGTGTGATAATTGGTTGACCTTCATCCGGCCAAATTTATAAGCTCTTCCTAAGTCTATTGTAAACCAATTAGGCAGACTGAGATCCGGATCGTTATTACGCATTAAGAAGTAAGTCGTCCCTCCAGGCGTCCAGAGCATGCTCAATGGATTGGCCGGATATCTCGCCTGGTAATAATCATCCAACAACATTGCATTGCTGAACAGACTTTTATCCATTTCCTCCTCGTACAATGGAGTCAAGGTCCGGAAAAGTGTGTCTGAATGATTTTTCCACTTATCGACAAAATAAATAGCAAAATCCTTCGGTTCGGAAGTCAGCCCTCTTACCGCAAACTTGACATCTTTCGCATCCGTTACATAAAACCGATCGTATTGTATCCAAGGGCCATTTTGTGCATCTTTATACATCGTATAAATAACATAAGGTGCTTTGGTTTCATTTAAAAAAGTCATACCCAGACCACCAAAGGTTTCAAATACCTCTAGGGATGTACGCGCTTTCTCTATGGGCGAAGTAAGCGGTTTGATAGTCACCATAGAAGGAGTATCGGAGAATACCTCCGAACGGCTTACCGTAAACAGTTTTACCGGCCGTTCCGCCGTACTGTAAAATCCTTCAAGTAGGACAAAATTTTTCGAAACTGACGATTTCACTATCTTGGTCTCACCAGGATGGAGTGAGTATTCAGCCTGCACGTATAAAACGTTCGGATCATCGGGCAGTGCATAACTAATCTTCGCTGCTCCAGGCAGGTTCTCCACTTTGATATTACTTAATGCCCCAGGTACACTGCCATCATGGACTAAGGGTTCTCGTTTAACATCTTCACATCCTACATGTATGAGGACGAAAAAGAGGATTAAAATTCTTATCTTCATAATTCTATTTTTTATTACCAACCCGGATTTTGAACCAGGTTTTTATTGATGATTAATTCTGCCTCGGGAATAGGCCAAAAATAGTCACGGAAACTGAATTGCTGATCATATATGGTACGTACTTTATAGTACCCCTCTAGAGTCGGCTGATCTATATTCCAGCCTACGATAGGTTTGTTTAGCTCGTCAGGGGCGGTTTTCCAACGCCGGACATCCCAGAAACGCTCACCTTCAAACGCCATTTCTATCGCCCTTTCCTGTTGAATAATTTGTCTTACCCCCATTTTTGAATCGATTTTATTCGGGTTGCTCGAATTGTATTCCCACGCAATCTCTACTCCAGGGATACCAGCCCGCTCACGGATCAGATCAATGTATCGGAATACTTCCGGAGTAGGTTCATCATTAAGCTCATTCAATGCCTCTGCATACAATAGATACAGGTCACCCAGACGCAATATGGGCCAAGCATAAGTTGTTGGTGTAAATGTTGTCACTGAGGAATGGTAAGTTTCGTAATTAACCAATTTTTTTGGATAATAACCTGCAATAGAATGACGATTCAGCTGCTTTTTACCTGCATATTCGCCGGCACGCATTGACAGCCAGAACGAAGCGTTGTCATCAAATATACCGCGGCCAAACCACTTCCCACGATCAAAACCCAAAGAAGCATAAAAACGAGGTTCTCTGTCGAAATGGAAAGCTACCGTCGTTTCACCTTCCTTAATATAATATTTCTCGTCTGCTGACCCCACTCGAAAATCAAAACGTCCGCTATAGTTCCAATGTATATCTTCATTGATCGGAACACCATTTTTAGTATAAAATAGATTAGCCATATTCATGGTAGCTCCCGCAGTACCACCACCTGACGGGACATTATATACCTCCGAAGGTGTCATATTAATTGGCATAACTTGTCCTTGAATCCCTCCTGTCAAACTACTGTTTTGTGCCCAAAGTATTTCCTTATTCCAAGGCTGCGAGACAGCGCCCCGAATATCCATTTCTTTTTTGGTTGTCGCTGATATATTGGCTGTCCGAGGAGTCAATTCAAAATAGTGAAGTTGATACCCCGCCGCATGTGCCACATCAATAGCTAACCTGAGTGCATCTGTTGCTTTCTGCCATTTACCCGGATCATACACGGTAGAGAACAGATGTTGACCATTTTTATCGGTAAAGTCTGCATATTCGGGGTTACCATTGAACAAAGGGCTCGCCGCATACGTCAATATCTTAGCTTTCATAGCGAGCGCCACGGGGTAAGTAACATGGCCATATTCAATATCATTTAACAGTTGAGGCATCAAGTCTTCTTCTGCTTCCTCAATCAATTCCACAATGTAGTCAAATACTTCATCTACAGGATCCCGAAATACTCTGACCTCGTCAATAGATGCTGAAATAGGTATATTTTCACGCATAACCGGTATGGGACCATAGGAGCGGAGTAATAAGAAATGGTAATAAGCCTTTAAAAACTTCACTTCAGCTGCCCATTGTCTTTTTTCATATTCATCCATATCAGGTACACTCATAACATATTGTAAAAAAATGTTACATTGACTAATACCCTCCCACAAATCCTTTGCTGTCACACCTCCCCCCCAATAGGGTAGATAAGGGGTATTTACATTTTGTCTACCCATAGCGATGTTAAGACTCAAAAAGCTGTTTATACTGGATTCCGGAACCCACATTTCGTCTGCACCAAAAAGGCCTGGATTCGCCTGTTGGGAAGCAAAATCCGGTAAATAGGAGTAACAGGTATGTAGATATTTTTTCGCCTCGGATCGCATGCGGAATGAATATTCCAACGTCCTTACGTTATCTGGAACCACATCCAGATATTTACTGCAACCGGTAAGCGCTGTAATCGTCGCTGTTAATACAAATATTCTAATCAATTTCATCGCTTAAAATGTTATGTTTACGCCTAAGTTAAATACACGTTGTACAGGATAGCCCAAACCGTTTCCAGCCATTTCGATATCCCATGACTTAAAGTTACTGATCGAAAAGAGATTAGATCCGCTTAAATACAAGCGTAAATTCTTCATGTAAAGTCTTTCAGCAAGCTCCCTCTGCAATGTATAACCCAGCTCCACTTGCTTCACCCGCAAAAAGTTACCGTTACGCAACCACCAGGTGCTGTATTGCATATTGTTGGCTTGATGCACATTGCTCAACCGCGGATACATTGCATAAATATTTGGATTTTCTAATGAATAATAATCATCTGCTATAGCTTGAAGTATCTGCTTGCCACCCACAAAAGGTTGTATATTGACTGGCCCCGTAGTCTTTGACCCATCGTCGTGCGTAACCGTTCCTCCCAACCAAAATGACGATCTAGCCGATCCCTGAAAGAATGTGGAAAAATCCAATTGCTTCCAACCTATCGAAAAACCAGCTCCATAAATAATCTCCGGAGTAGTCGGATAGCCGATAGGCACCTGATCCAATGCCGTAATTTGCCCGTCACCATTTACATCTTTGTACTTGATATCTCCTGCAATATTACGCTCTCCGCTTATTCCGCTAGCGCCAAAAGATTGCAAAGGCGAATTGCGAACCTCCTCATCATCTACAAACAGACGTTCGGCTATATAACCCCATTGTTGTGAGATTGGATAACTTATTCGGGACTTCCACCATTCTTTGTCATATTGCGGTTCTTCAAAAACACTATATGCATTTGTTGCATAGGTAAAGTTCCCTCTCGCTGTAATCCAAAGACCATTAGATAAGCTATGATTGAAATCTACTGACATATCCAATCCTTGCCCTTTCGCCTCGCCAATATTAGCTCGCTGGACGGCTGTTAATCCCATCGTCGATGGAATATTGGCTCTAGACATCAAGATATTTGTACGGCGTTCTTTGAAGAAATCGGCTTGAATATTGACTTTATTGAACAAGCCTAACTCCAATGCTAAATTAGTCTTATAAGAAGTTTCCCAACTGATATGTGGGTTTTCGTATCTAGTAACGCGAACACCTGATTCACCATCTTTATTCAAATAACCAAATGTAAAGCCCGTAGAATTACCTACTTCAGAAAGATAGAAGAACCGGTCACTTGCATTACCAATCTGGTCATTACCGACCATTCCATAAGTACCTCTTAATCTCAAGTTATTGATCGTACCTTTTAACGGTTTCCAGAATTTTTCATTCGATACACTCCAAGCTAAACCGGCAGATGGGAAAAAGCCGAAACGGTGACTCTCATGAAAACGCTCTGATCCATTGTACCCAAAGTTAAATTCGGCGTAATATCGACTGTCATACGAATAGGTAGCTCTTCCCGAAAGACCCAGGTTACGAGATGGTAGGGATAACTGCAGGCTATTGGCCCAAGAATCAATACCTGAACGCATGATGTACACTAATAATCCGCTTAGGCCGTGTTTACCAAAAGTCCGATTATAATCCATAGCAGATTCCATATAAAATACCGAGCTTTGCTGTCTTAAATCCTCATTGACAGCAAAATCCAGATATTCTCTTCCTGGTCTGGACTGATCCTGATCTAAATAATATTCACCAGTACGGCGGTCATAGGCGGTCATCATATAATAGAAAGGAATAGTCGTCCTTTCAATATCGAATCTCGATATTCGGTTGGTATTGAACATTGTTCGAAATCGTAAGCCTTCGGTCAAAAAAGACAAATTCTGTTTAAGCTCCATCTGGGCAAGCATCAATGAACGAGTATAATCCTTGTACCCTCTTACCAAAGCTGCGTAGGGATTTACGTAACTTGTTATTTCAGATTCAGGAGCAGGCATACCAAACATGATGTGTTGTACATAATCATGATTGGCATCTTTTGGATAGGCCGGTACAAAATCTACAGGACTTGCCCGAATAACTTTATTATAAATAGCTGCTCCACCTTCGATAGGACCATTATAATCATCAAAATTACCATTCAGCCTTACGATAAGCTCCGTGTTTTTAGTTAGATCGATATTTACGTTTGCCCGCAGGGTATAACTCTTAAGATCAATGTTTGTGTTGAAATTGTTGACAGGATCAACTTTTAAAACACCATTATCCTGTGCATACGATCCTGCGACATAATATCGTGCTACTTTTCCGCCACCACTGACATTAAGATTATGTCTATGATTCAATGTATTATCTTTGAAGAGTGCTTCACGCCAATCAACCGCAGGGAATATAATCGGATATAATCCTTCTGCAGTTGCATCTATCTTTTCCTGACTATAAAATTGTTCTGCTTCAAGAGGTGCTCTCGAATACATTGCATCATTATATAAATTCATATAAGTTACTGGATCAGCAAACGGTACATTTTGTGTCGGTGCTGACCTGGAAGTTTCGGAGCGAAACGAAATCGTAGCGGCCCCTTCTTTTCCTTGTTTTGTAGTCACAAAGATAACTCCATTGGCACCTCTAGCTCCATACAAGGCTGTTGCTGTAGCATCTTTCATAATGGAAAAACTCTCAATATCATCGGGACGCAAACGAGCTAACTCTGTCACACTCAACTCCATTCCATCTATTAAGATCAATGGATCAACTTTCCCAGTTCCGAAAGAGGTCACCCCACGGATAAAGAATTCAGCATTATCCTGACCTGGCTCGCCACTTCGTTGATAAGCGATAATACCAGCAGCCTGTCCCGCCAATGCAGTTGTCAGGTTGCTGGAAGGCACCCTAAGGTTGGAAGGTTTAATCTGGGTGACCGCCCCGACCATATCTGTTTTTTTCTGGGTTCCAAAAGCCACAACGACAACCTCATCCAAAGCTGCCGGATCCTCGCGAAGGACGATTTCCAAATAGTCTCGTCCATTAATTGGTATATCTTGAGTAAGACATCCTGTGTACGTTACCGTAAGTGTAGCGCTTTTTTGAATTCCAGGAAAAGAGAATTCTCCCCTCGCATTAGTCTGTGTGCCCACTGTAGATCCTTTAATGCTAACAGTGGCTCCTGCTAGAGGCTCGCCTAGCGAGTCTCGGACAACCCCTTTCACATCAGATTGTACGTATAATCCAGACGATACATTAGCTATTGTTAACGTTACCGAAATTATACTAAAAAAAACAACTAACATGAATTTTGTCATCATTGACAAAGGCAAACAGGATTTTTTTAAAAAGATTTCCTTCATAATTGGCCTATAAAAATAATGTTAAATAATTATTGTGTTATAATTAATCTACCGCTAAGATAGGAGGTAGATATTTGAAATACAAATATTTTTTCACTTTCACTAATGTATTCAATTTGGTTGCAGTACTAAATACAATACCGCAACCATTGTAGTCTCTCGTCGTTGGCTACTGAATCCTGTCATAATCTACATCACCCAATGTCCTTCCATACTTAATTTCGTCAAACCATGCATGTTGCAGTGGCCATGAAACTGATCCGGTTTGGTATAAGCCGACTTTCCAATAAAGATAATCATGAACTGTGGTATTCGGAGTATAACCTATTAAACCTGTAACACGTTTTTTCAACACCCCATTTTGATATAATTCCAAATATGCACCGCCGGCTGGTGCAGCATAAATTTTCATAGCAAACCGATGCCACCTTTTTCTTGCCATGGTACCAATATATCGTATACTACTTGCACGCGTTGCAGGCGTGGGTGTAGAAGTAAGTACATCGTTTCGTACAGTAAGCTTATATCCTAGAACGGGTGCTTTATTCCAAGGGCCAGGTATTGTGTCAGGCATAATTTCTAACGTAATCGGAGGAGCACCATTAGGATCCTGCCAAAACTGTGTAAAAATACACCAATTCGAAAAATCGTATCGAAAAGGTCCTTGCATAAAACTGCCGTCAAAATATACATCAAAACCAATACAACGCTCGGCGTTAAGTAAGATATTTTTAACTCCGAGCTCGGAGCGACTTGTCTGACCCGCCGAATTTGCGGCAATAGTTGCCATGAGCCCTCTGCTGCCTAATGAGTATCGTCCCTCTATTGAGGGCAATATACCATCACCTGTTTTATGTAAAGAAAACTCCCGTCCGTTATCGTATAATGTTCCGTTTTTTACTCCAGGCACCGTTACATTCGAAATCGATGCATTTTCCAGATCAATATACGTATCTAAATGGGGGGTGACTGTAGCGATAATATTATTCGATGTCGCGATGTTATCAGATGCGGACAGCTTGTTTACGCCTGCTTCTAAAACCGCATTGTCTTGCTTACAGCAGATGAGCGATAAAGCAATAAAAATAAATAATAGATTCTTCATTGGAATATTTGTTGAAAAGAGTAAATAGTGAAATGCAGTAACTTATACGGATCCTATGTATATATGCTGAATTTCTAAAAAAAATAATATTGTTAACGTTACCGAATAATCTCAAAAAAATATTTATACATAAAATCTCGTCACAAGACAAGAGAAAATAAAATTAAAAAAACCTTTATTTGGTCTGTGTTTATAATTAATCTTGAGCTAAAGTAATATATAGACTTCTTAAATGCAATTTTTTTTTACTTTCTATATT
>JBEBVG010000035.1:0-23560 GCA_040392845.1 Sphingobacterium sp.
TGTTTATTAGCATTTTCATACAGGTAAAACAGATAAAACCTGTTTTCGTCGGCATTGTAATAAGGCATCGGATCTCCCACATAGCCATGCTGCGGCTTATAAAATGTCTGGTATGAGCCAGATTCCTGTACGCTTCGGCATGTTGTCGACATATCTATAGAGGGTTTATCAGGATCAGGGGTAATACCTTTATCACTGTTACACCCTGCTGTCGCATGGAAAAGGAACAAAGTGGGTATGATATATATTAATTTCTTCATCTCTTATTTTATTATTCCTTCGGAAGCGCTTTCAGCTCATCCCAATACATGCGTTGTGTCGGAAAAGCTACCGGCTCACCGTTTGGATGCTCATGTGGCATGACAAGAATGTTATTAATAACAGCCGTACGACCTGCCGGTATCTGGAAAATCAATTCCTGCCATTCGCCAAGATGATCTCCGGAATACCAAACGCGCAGCCAGTCCTTATTAGCTTCGCCATCGGACTGTATTTCGAGCTGTACATCCCCTGCAACATCTTTCAATACCATGACTGAAATGCGATCATACTCAGCAGGGTCGATAGTTACCTTGTTACTATTCCACAAAGCGCCTCCATGCCAACCTTCTCCGGTATTTGCGTCACGTATAAAAGATGCGCAGAATGGGGTATTGTTAATCCCGGAAGTTTTTGGATTGGCAAAAGGACTGTTGATAGTGTTTCCACCCAAACCGTCCCATTGAGGTGATATATCTTCACCATTGTAAAGAACCAATGGCAACTTCGGCTCGTTGCCCAATATTACGGTCACGGTGTAGGTAAATGTCTCTCCTTTGTAGTCGAGCGTGTAGGTGACAGGCAAAGTAAAATCTACGTAACTGCCTGTTGCAGGTGATATCGCAGCGCCTTCCGTATATTCTATCACCGGACTAAGCTCTGTCACGTCTGTCCCTACCGGCAGATATAACAAGACACTATTATCATTCTGGTTGATAATACCATTTTTGTTCCCGATACGGAAAGAAGCGATCTGGGCTTTAATTTCCTTAACTGTTACACGGTATGTATTATACAGGTTACCATTGAACACCTGGTACTCAATTGGTGTATTTGCTGAAAAAGTAAAGTTCTGTGCTACCCCCGAAGCAGGCGATACTTTAGCATTTGCAGGCAGGGAAATGACAGGAGTCATAGCCGACAGATCGGTACCGGAGGGTACCAAAACGGTAATCGTCCCGTTTTCATTATTAACGACTCCATCTACATTACCGACTTTGAACGAGAGGATGTTTACGTCAGCCTCCAGATCGAGCGGACTGTTTGTGTCGTCCTTACAAGCGGTGAAAATACCGCCAAAAATCATCATGAGTATAAAACTCATATTCTTTAATGTCTTCATACGATTCAGTATTAATTTTTCCGTGTGATTCTAATATCCCGGGTTTTGGTCATACATAAATTTGCTTAACCTGATCTGTGCCTCGGGAATAGGTAGATATTCATGTTTGTTTGCTTCAAACTGGGCCGAAGAATAATAAGATCTTCGTGTTTTTTCGGAGCTATAGTATTCGTTCATAGTCTGCGCGGCAACTCCCCAACGCACCAGATCAAAGAAACGTCCATTTTCCATAGCCAGTTCCAGTCGTCGTTCCCAACGCAGAGCCTGACGCGCGTTGGTTTCGTTCCAGGTAATGTTCACGCCATCCTTATATGTCTCGATATAGGCATTGGTAGCATAGCTGGTAAATTCCAGACTATTTTTTGCCCGCGTGCGCACATCATTGATGAGTGGCAATGCATCCGATGATCGACCTAATTCAATAAATGCTTCTGCCCGCATAAGCAATACATCGGCAAAGCGGATCAGAATACGGTTTTTGGAATTGGCATAGAATGGTACCATAGGTACAAAACAGTCACAATCGGGATCCACATTTTCCTTCAATGAAGCATAGACATAGTAATCTGCGGGATTCCGGTTCCATCCTTCCTCATAAGTACGGTCGACATTATACTTATATGGTAATCCAGGGATAGCAACTGTATGAAAAAGCCGTGGATCATATTTCTCGGATACACTGTAAGCATTCAGCGTATTATAATTTGTGCGTGGCAAACCATCTCCGGTTGTAAGGAAAGCATTGACCAGGCTTTGGCTCGGCTTATTGAAATCACAACATCCCAATCCCATTGGTACCGAAAGCAAATCAGAAAAATTGAGCCGCCCGAATTTAGTTCCGTCATCTTTAGAATATTGAACAGAAAACAGAGCTTCACGCCCATTTTCATAATTTCCAGGCAGGAAGTTATGAGCAAAATCAGTTTCCAATGTGTAAGTTGAAGAAAGCACAATATCTGTATAGTCTAATACTTTTTGCAGATCGTCCTGATCGATGCTGGTCACTGTATGTTTTTCAGGGTCGTCTTGGCGATAGGCTTTGTATAAGTAGGTTTTTGCCAGATATGCAGCAGCGGCATATCGGTTGGCACGCCCTACCTCAGATTGAGTGGGCGGTAAGTGGTCTGCGGCATATTGAAAGTCATCCACTATTTTTTGCCACAGTTCATCATTGGTCAATGCTCTGTTGGATATACCCTCATACGCATCTGTCGATACATTTTCGTCTACGTAGGGCACATACTTAAAAAGTACTTTTAACAGAAAATAAAAGTGTCCACGCAGAAAACGGGCTTCGCCTATCTTTGCCTCTTTGTCAGCCACGTTTTCGGCTTCCTGTAGAGCACGAATAGTATTGTTAGCTCTCGAAATGGAGACATACAACTGAAACCATAGACGGTCTACCTCACCGAAATTTGGCATGATATTGCTCGACACCTCGAAGAAGTGAAAGGTCTGGATATCCTGGGGTCCTGAGCCACCTTTATATGCATCGTCCGAACGTACCGTTCCATATGGCCAAAGACTAAATGGTACGTCGTAATGGTCATTGCCCAATGCCGAGTATGTGGCAGTCAGCAATCTCTCCGAATCATTCACCTGATCGGCACTTAAAACACCGTTAGGTATTTCGTCCAGGAAATCAGCACAGCCCGACATGAGCAGGGTTGCCGAAACTAATGTAAATATCTTATTAAATGCTTTCATTATATGATGATTTAATGGTTTTGATCTTAAGAATTAAAATGTGATGTTCAATCCACCTGTCCATGTAGTAGGAATAGGATAGCCCCAACCTACATTTTCAGGATCAACTCCTGTGAAGTTTTTGGACTTTACGGTAAACAGGTTTTGTCCGGTGAAGTAAAAACGTAAACGGCTCATTTTCCATTTTGACACCCATTCGCCCGGCAATGTATAACCCAGCGCCACATTGCGCAGCTTCATATAGGATCCGTCTTCGATATAGTAACTCGAAAACCTGCCTTCATCGTTGCTGTTCGTCGTTTGCAAAGCGGGGATGGTAGAGCTTGGATTTTGTGGTGTCCAGGCACCCAGCAGGCGTTTGCCCTTATTAGAATTGACATCGTCTATACTCCAGAAATCCGTTTGCTTCTTTAACCAGTTGTCTACGTCAATGCCTTGCACTCCTTGAAAATAAACCGAAAGATCAAATGCTTTGTATTTAAGTGCAACATTCAAGCTATATGAAAGATCCGGATGCGGATTGCCTATCCACGTCCTGTCGAGATCATTGATCTCACCATCGTCATAAACATTCCGATACCGTAGACGGCCGATACCTTTTCCGGGTTGATTGACATGTTCATTTACTTCATCCTGATTCTGGAAGATACCATCAGTTATAAATCCATAAAATGCACCTAAAGGACGGCCTATGATATTATCGCCCGGACGACCACCGTATGAGTTTTCTACTGCTTCGGGTAAGTGTGTGACTTTGTTTTTATATGCGGATGCAACGCCGGTGATATCATAATCGAGGCCAAAGGAGGTTTTGTCTCTATAACCTATAGTAATATCAAAACCCTTATTTTCCATTGAGGCACCATTCGCCCAACGATAACCACCCTCACCCACAATACCGATATATGCAGGGTTGATCAGCATATCCTTCGTTGTCTTTATATACCAATCAAGCGAGCCGTACAAATTTCGTCCGAGGAGCTCAAAATCCAAACCGACATTGGTCTGTGTTGTCGTCTCCCATTTCAGGTCATCATTTTCGGTCTGTATTTTCCGGAATCCGGAAGATAAATTGCCCGATCCTCCACCAGAAAAATCATACGCTGTACCATCGACAATATTCCAGGTAGGATCACCAATACCATATTCCGGTACGAATAGCGCATAGGTAGCCAGGTTGTCAATACCCTGGTTTCCGGTCTGTCCCCAACCAACACGTAACTTCAGGTCGGAAATGAAGCTTTTCGTATCTTCCATAAAATTCTCCTCCGAAATTCGCCATCCGGCAGTTACAGCAGGGAACGTTGCAAAGCGGTTGTTTTTGCCGAATCGGGAAGAACCATCCCGGCGAACCGTAAATGAGGCAAGATAGCGATCATTGTACGCATAATTGATTTTTCCAAAATAGGAAAGTAGAGAAAAGCCTGTCGATCCCCCTCCTACGGAGGCTGTTCCGGTACTCACACCGGGCCACATATATTCAGGTGTCTCAACTGCAAAAGCGCCTTCTCCAGACGTATAGGCATTAAACGCAATATCCCGATGCCGGTTCATTTCTATACCACCCAACACATCAAATACATGCTTATCGATTACCTTTTTATAATTGGCGGTATTGGACCACGTCCATTTCATCCAATGTGATTGTTCCAGATTGACCCCCGTCCTATCGCTGTTCATGAAGCCTGTACGATAGGACAGTTCCATGAATCGTTTATAGAAATTGCCGTAATCAAGTCCATAAGTTGTGCGTAACTGTAGATCTTTGAAGAGCTGTAGATCGGCATATACATTTCCAAACAAACGCCAGTAATTATATCCGTTGTTACGGTTGTCATGTAGCAGTCGCAGCGGATTATGGCGGTCATTCATTCCCTGGGCAGGTCCACCCCATCCCAGCCCGTCTACTGTATGTACCGGTATCATCGGCAGAGCCTTCAACGAAAGATCCAATACATCTCCCGGAGCTTGTACTTCCCCTGTATTGTTCAGGGTAAAGTTTTCTCCGATGACGAGTTTTCCATCAAAGAGCTTGTAATCAGTATTCATACGTGCCGAAATACGGTTGAAGTTGGAGTACCTGAGCGTTCCGTCATTACGGAAATAGCCCAGGGAGAAATACGAACTTCCTTTTTCGGTACCCGAGCTTAGTGCCGCGTTGTACGACTGAACCAAACCTCTTTTGGAGACTTCATCAAACCAATCTGTGTCCGAAGCGTACATAGTCCGGTCATTGTCCACAAACCTGGATAGATAGATATGGTTCAGCTGTGGGTTGCCTTCCATATCATATGTCCAATCAAACCGGTAGCCTATATTGTTGGTATTTGGGTTGGCTCCACCATTTACTGTCGCCTGCCACAATGCCTGCCCATATTCCTGTGCATTGAGCACTTCCATACGGTTGTTAAAGTTTGTGCTGCTGAGGAAAGCATCAAAAGTAAGCTTTGGTGCCCCGGTTTTTCCTTTTTTTGTCGTGATGACGATAACGCCATTTGCAGCACGGGAACCGTAGATGCTTGCAGATGAAGCATCTTTCAGTACCTGTATACTTTCGATGTCGTTTGAGTTCAGTTCGTGCATTCCTCCCTGGGTAGGTACGCCGTCGACTACGTACAACGGATCCTGGCTGCTGTTGATCGAACCTATACCGCGCATGCGAACAGTAGCGGCTCCACTTGGATTACCATCGGCTGTCACCGTCATTCCCGCCACACGTCCCTGTAATGCTTTCATCGGATTGTTTTCCGGAACTTTCATGATCTCGCTTACATCGACTACGCTGACGGCACCCGTCAAGTCCTTTTTTCGCTGAGTCTGGTAACCGGTCACCACGACTTCTTCCAGTGTTTCTTCTGCACCTTTCAGGCGAATCTCGATGAAACTCTTATTGCCGATCAAAACTGTTTGCGTTGTGTACCCTATATAGGATACAACCAAGGAGGAGCCATTACCCGTGACGGCAATGCTGAACTCGCCCTTTTCATCCGTAAGACTAACTTGTTGTGTTCCTACGATCGTTAGTGAAGCGCCTGTTATCGGCATTCCGGTACTGCTGTCCGTAACTTTTCCCCGGATAGCCGCCTGTTGGGCAAAGCTCAAAAAGGAAAAGAATAGCATGGACAAGAACAGCATTATTTTCTCTCTTGTAATCATATAACTGGTTATTTAATGAATAAAAATTTAAGTTTATTGTCAATATTTCACTTTGTATAATGGATTAAGCCACTGAAAACGAATAATATCTTGCTGCTGATAGGGCGGACATGCACCCGTACTCTGCGTGACAAAGCCACTAAGCATTGCCGCAAATTCCATGATTTCCTCGGGATCAAAATTGCGATCCCGCTGCAAACGTAAGGATAAGAATGCGGCTAAAAACGAATCTCCACTACCAATAGTATCTTTTACTTCAACCTGATAAGCGGGAAAATGATAACTTAAACTCCCCACACGCGAGTGATAAACCGAGCCCGATCCTCCATAAGTCACAATGAGTTCTCCCACATCAAAAGCATTCATGACTTTGATAGCCTTTTCCCTATCCGTGATCGTGAAGGGCAAAGTCAACCAATCTGAAATAATATGCAATTCCTCCTCATTCATCTTGACGAGGTCGGCGTACTCCAACAATTCAAAAATGCGTTCCTGCGAATAAAAAGGAAATCTTAAGTTGACATCCAACACTTTGTAATTCGCAACTTTAAGTAATGCTAAAAGTGATTGATAAGTAATCTCATGACGAGAAGATAGACTACCAAACACAAAAAAATCAGCCTCCTCAACGATCTTTTGTTCCGGTTCTCCTATGGTGATGTAATCCCATGCTACGGGAAACACTATCTCATAACGCACATCCCGGTTTTGATCTATGTGTACCTCTACCGTCGATGTCGGAAAGGTGTCGTCCTTTTGGAATAAGCGCAACGGGATATCCAACGCAGTACACAAGTCGAGAATAGCCTTGCCATTGGCATCATTTCCGACACGGGTCAATACGTCTGTAGATATCCCCAACTTATTCAGGTGATAGGCCACATTTAATGGTGCACCACCTAGCTTTCGGCCTGTCGGAAGATTATCCCACAGCACCTCGCCAAAGCATACACCTTTTATCTGTAGTTTTTCAGTTTTCATAATTAATGTAGATTCACTGTATCCATAGCCTCTAGGCTTTTACCTTTTGTCTCGGGCATCATCCGGAGCACATATATCAATTGCAAGACCATAAAGCCTGCAAATATCAAGAAAGTATAACCTCCTCCGATCTGTTCGGTCAGTACAGGGAAAACAAACGTAATGATCGCAGCAAGTACCCAATGTGTCAGGCTACCTAATGTCTGCCCTTTGGCCCGTACCTCATTCGGAAATATTTCCGAGATAAACACCCATATCACTGCTCCCTGTGAAAAGGCAAAGAATGCGATAAAAAACATCAGGAAAATGACGATGGCTATACCATTTGCCAATAAACCTCCATCACCAGATTGAAGGGCAAAAAACGAAAGTGCGACCAATACCAGGCAAACAATCAGCCCTATACTACCGATTATCATCAATGTACGTCGTCCATATTTGTCTATTACATTAATAGCCAATAAGGTAAAAATAAAATTCACCGTACCAATACCGATGGTCGATAACAAAGAACTCTCGGAACCTAGCCCCGCTAGTTCAAATACCCGCGGAGCATAATAAATGATTGCATTAATGCCCGCCAATTGATTGAACATTGCAAATAAAACCGCGAGTATAATGGGTTTGAAATATTTCTTTTGAAAAAGTGGTACAGAGGTAGCCTCATTTCCCACTGAAGTCGCTTTAATACTCTGGAGATCCTGTTCGAACGTCTCCGGGCTGACCGCTTTTAAGATGCTTTTTACCTTTTGTTCATCTTTGCGCTTAAGCCAGAGCCATCTGGGGCTTTCCGGCAGAAAATTGATCAATATTAAAAACAATGAAGATGGTATAGCCATGATACCCAGCATCCAGCGCCAGGCTTCCTCACCTATTCCTGCAAGCATATAATTGCTCAGGTAAGCACATACTATACCTAAAACAATATTAAATTGAAACATGCCCACCAATTTGCCACGCTTATGTGGGGGAGCGAGCTCGGAGATATAAATAGGCCCTACAATCGATGAGATACCAACACCTACTCCTCCTAAAAATCGAAACACCATAAATGAAACCCAGGATTGCGCAAAAGCAGTTGCCAATGAAGAAACCAGATAAAGCAACGCAACCAAATAAAGTGTATTCTTTCTGCCCAGGCGATCCGCTGGTATGCCACCTATTAAAGCGCCGAATACCGTTCCGATCAAGGCAATAGACATGGTCAACCCATGCTCGTAGGGAGACAAATGCCAGAGATGCTGAATATCCTTTTCCCCTCCGGATATAACAGCGGTGTCAAATCCGAATAAAAAGCCTCCCAAAGCAATAATAAAAGTCCAAAAACCAATTTTATTTTTCATGAAATGATTTATTTTTTGGGCTATCTATCCTCGTTCATAAAAACGGATAGACACACCTGTTTATAATTGTATGTTCCAAAGGTATCTCATCCATTATTTACAAAATGACAATTTTCGCCATTTAAACATAAATTCTGTAAACGAGAATCCAAAAACAATAAATTGCTGAACATTAATATATTATGAAATAAAATTAGATTTAATGTTAACGAATATATAATTTTATATTTACAATAAGACAAATATGAAATACCTATATCTGAGCCTTGTTCTGTTTTTGCTTGCTTGTCAATCACACAATCAGTCCTACCATTATACGATAGCCTTTTCCCAATGTGTGCAAAATGACGCCTGGAGAAAAAATATGTTGATAGAAATGAAACGAGAACTGTCTTTTCATCCCAATATCGATTTTCAATTTTACGACGCTGAAGGCAACAGTAACCAACAGGTGAGGCAGATCGAAGAAATCCTGAAAAATAAGGTCGATCTGCTGATTGTCAGCCCCAATGAATCGGAGCCCTTATCTCCCATCGTTGACAAAGTCTATCAAAATGGAATTCCTGTTATTGTCGTAGACAGAAAAACAGCTACGGAACATTATAATGCCTATGTAGGTGCAAACAATTATCATGTAGGTAAGCTGGCTGCAAAAAAAATACACGAAGAACAGAAGAAAAGCAGCGATGGGAGTTCTAGTATTCTATATATTACGGGATTAACAAATTCTTCCGCGTCTATAGAACGTGAAAAGGGCTTGTTGGATGGACTGAAGGAATACCGAAACACTCACCCCATCATTAGATTACAAGGCGATTGGACACCTGAATCGGTCTGGACATCACTCTCAAAAGTAGATCGCCAAACTTTGGAAAACACCAGTTTTATCTTTTGTTTTAATGATCCGATGGCTCATCAGGCTAGTCGTTACTTGGATTCTCTACATCTCGTACGGAAGCCGGACGTCATCGGAGTAGACGGACTACCGGGAGCAGGCAATGGACTGGATCTCGTCATGAAAGGCGTCTTAAACAGCACACTTCACTACCCTACCGGCGGAAAAGAGACAATACGCACTGCGATTGACATCCTACAGAAAAATAGCTATAAACGAAATGTCGATCTCGGCACTATGATGATAGATACGACAAATGTCCAGCTGCTGATTGATTTGGAAAATAAACTCAATGCCCAGTATCAGGATATTGATAAGCAACAGGTAATCCTCTCAGAACTCAAAAACATCAATAAGTTCGAGAAATATCGCTCTAATATCTTCCTTCTATTGCTTATTTTTTCCCTGGTAGCTATACTTGCCATCTTGTATATCTTGCAAAATCTCAAAAAATCAAAAGCGATCATTACCAAAAATAATGCATTGATAACTTCACAGAATAAGGAACTTGAAAATCTAAACAACAAACTGAATAATAGCCTGGAAGAACGGACAAACTTATTTAAAAATTTAAGTTATAGCCTAAGCAATCCCATCTCGTTGTTGTTCTCCTCGCTGAAGGAATTGCAGAGAAAGGATGAAGGTCAAAGTATTGCCCGAAGCAGGACGGTTAATATTCTTCAGACGATATCCAACAGGCTCAACAATGTATTTGTCGATATAAAAAATCTGGAAGATATCCACAATAATATAGAAATAGAAACAGAAGTCACTGATTTTTCCGCGCTGCTCCATCAAATTACCTATCAACTTTCAAGCCTCGCCCATGAAAAGAACATCAAAATAACCATCGATAACAACCTTCATGCAAATGAGGTCATTGTCAGCAAAAAATGGATCGAAAGAGCACTCTACAATTACATCGAGTTCCTCTTGAACATCTCTCATCCTGGTGGAATAATACATTTTAAATTTAGCACCATCCTCCAGGAAAAAGGGATCCAATTGAAAGTCACTATCGGGCCCTTCTCTTCCCAGGAACTCGAACGGACCAGGCTTGACAAAGATCTGAAACTTGGTGTAGGAATAACTTTCTTTCAGGATGTCATTAAGCAACACCGGGGAAAGATAGCTTACAGATTCGAGGAGAATTTTATCGCATTTGACATTACATTCTATGAGTTTACGTCCATACAAAATACCACGACATTGAGCGACACCACAAAAGCGGGCTATAAACTCGAATTATCAGATGACAATCAAAACAACATTATACAATCCGGCAGACCTAATCTATTGTATATTGACAACGATAACACATGGATAAGTTGGATAAAAACACGTTTTCAAAATATGTACAATGTCCATATCGCGAACAACTTTGATATAGCCAACATAAAAACTGAAGAACAGCGTTTTGATATTATTGTGTCTGAAAATAAAATAATGAACACAGATTATCATGACTTTATCAGGAAGTTAAAAAGTACATCTGACCATGCTACAGCCTCGTTTATCTTGTTTACGAATTACGAAAACAATATATATAAAGAACAAGCCTTCAAGGAACGTTGTAATTTATACCTGATGAAAAGTGATGGTCTGGACATTTTAGAGTACGCCATCGTTTCGCTGGAAGAAAATCGAAAGGCCCTTATCAATAAGCATCTGAAAATTTCCGACAGGGATATCTCGCTTATCGAAAACGCCCGCAAGAGAACGGATCATGATACATTTATCAAAAAAACAAACAATATCATTGAACAAAGTCTCGCAGACAATCAATTCAATGTAAGCGAATTAGCCAGATTGTTGAATATGTCAAGAGTAAACCTGTACAATAAATTTAACGAAATATTCCACGTCAGTCCATCAGATTATATACTGGATATCCGGCTCAAAAAAGCCTCACATCTCTTAAAATCCTCCCTGACTGTTTCGGAAGTAGCCTATCAAAGCGGTTTCTCTTCTCCTGCTTATTTTACAAAGGTGTTTACGAGCAGATTTAAACATACTCCAAAAGCCTATCAAAAATTACATGCAAGCAGCTGACAAACACAAAAAATTAATTGTCCTATCTTTGTGAGATCACAGACATTTCGAATATGCGGATACTCCATACAGCAGACTGGCATTTAGGTAAGCGACTTGATAATTTCTCAAGGCTAGACGAGCAAATTCTTGTCCTGGATGAAATTGTAGAAAAAGCGGACATACATCAGGCAGATGTGATTATTGTGGCTGGAGATCTGTTTGATGCCTTTAACCCGGGAACAGATGCAATTGATCTCTTCTACAAAACGTTGAAAGGGTTGACAAAAAATGGCAGCCGTCCCGTAATTGCTATCTCCGGCAATCACGACTCTCCTTCACTTATAGATGCTCCCGATCCGTTAGCGAGAGAATGTGGCATCATACTTATTGGACATCCCCTTGCTGTAGTAGCTCCAATAACATTACAGGATTTCGAGATCACGCAGACTGCGCCGGGCTTCCTGGAGCTACAGCTCAATAAATTTCCGTATCCGCTTCGGATCATGCATACCGCTTATGCCAATGAAATACGGTTAAAACAGTATCTGGGTGAAGATAAAAATACGGCGCTAAATACAATCTTAGCAAAGCATTGGAAAGATACTGCTGACAGGTATTGCCACAGCAATGGAGTCAATATCCTGGCAGCCCATCTTTATATGAACAAAAGAGGAACTCCCTTGTTGGATGAGCCGGATGGCGAAAAACCCATTAAAATAGGCAACGCAGACCTGATATACACGGACAGTATTCCTCCCCAGGTACAGTATACGGCCTTGGGCCATATTCACCGGCATCTCAACATCGGTACGTCCGAAAAACCTATCGTATACAGTTCTTCCCCGCTAAGCTATAGCTTTAGCGAGGCCGGACAGACTAAGTATGTGGTATTTATAGATGCCGAACCTGATCAAACGGTGAGATATGAAAGAATAGCACTAGAGCAAGGCCGTTCGCTTTATCGTAAAACCTTTCCGCATATGGAAGAAGCCGTAGCCTGGCTCTATGAAAATCCAAATACTTTAGTAGAACTTACCTTGGAATTGGATACCTACCTTAAGGCAGAAGAACGAAATCGTCTGTATAAGGCTCATGATGGAATCATCCACCTCATCCCAATGGTCAGACAGGAGGAAGAAAAACTTTCGGGATCAGCACCCGTCAATCTTAATCAGGATATCAGGGGATTGTTCCGGGATTATTTCAAAACGGAAAATAATCAACTGGAACCCAATGAAGATATCATGGATCTGTTTAACGAAATATTGAATGATTAAATGATACCTATTCGACTGACTATAGAAGGTTTGTATTCCTATCAGGAGCGACAAACTATCGACTTTACCTCTCTTATTGAAGCAGGGTTGTTCGGAATATTCGGGGCTGTAGGATCGGGCAAATCTTCGATATTAGAAGCGATTACATTTGTCCTATATGGAGAAACGGAAAGGCTCAACCTGAGGGACAAGCGTTACTACAACATGATGAACCTGAAGTCAAACCGGTCTTACATCGAATTTGACTTCATCAATTTTGAAAAACGGGTTTTCCGCGCTACACGCGAATTTAAACGTCATTCTAAAAACTTTGATGATGTCAAGACTTCCGCTGTACAATTTTATGAATATAAAGAAGAAATATGGATACCTGTAGCGGATACGACTGCACGTGCTATTATAGGATTAAGCTATGATAACTTCAAACGCACGATCATCATTCCTCAAGGGCAGTTCAAGGAGTTTATCGAATTGGGCGCTACGGAGCGAACAAAAATGATGAAGGAAATCTTTAACCTTCAAAAATATGACTTACAGGACAAGGCGAGCAAACTTATTTCGGAGACTAATTCCAGGTTAGAACAATTAACAGGAAAGTTATCCGGTTTTGAAGATGTGTCTATAGAAGCTATCCTGGAAATAGAAGAAAAGCTAGCGCTGGAAAAGAAGAATCAAGAGCTGGTCCAAGAGAAACTGAATCGCGTAACAGAGGAATTCCAACAGTTGAAGGCTTTAAAAGAAGAAGCAGAATTATTGGAAAAAAATTTAGCGACATTCGAAACGCTAGAGGATAATAAACAGCTGATGGACATTAAGCAGCGAGAAATCGATGAGTATGATCGCGTGTTTCGAATCTTCAGCCCATGGGTGACCGAAAAGAATATTATTGAAAAAGAAATCGCAAAAAAGTCAACGGAGTATGACCGACAACTGGAAGAAGCTAACCAGATCCGGGTTATCATGCAGGAACTTGAATCAAAGGTTAACGTGTTAAAACCTGAATTCGAGACTATCGAACATCAAAAGCGACAGATTCAGGATTTAGAAACAATCATCAGGCTCAAAGATTTAGAAGACCATATTCAACAAGCACAAAGTCGGACGGCAAAGGGTAAAGCTAAAGTTGACGAGTACGAGGAACGGGCAAAAAATACAGAGAAGGAGCTAAATGTCATATTCGACACATTGGAGCGCTTGAAAGAGAGACGAACAGATGCTGAATTATTGGTTGCCGTCTCCACTTGGTACCAGGTTTATGAATCTTTGACAAGTTCGCTTGCAAGGCTTCAGATAAGTATAGACAAAAACCAAAATGAAATAATATTACTCGATTCCGATTTGCACAAAATAGACGTCAATGATGAGAAGACCAACGTATTAGCCGAACAAATCAAACAAGCTGAAAAGGTGGCAGAACAGCTTGAGGTGGAGAACCGTTTAGCACAATATACACATACGCTACATGATGGTGAACCCTGTCCCCTATGTGGAGCTCTGGAACACCCTCAGGTCTTATCCGGCAAGGATGTCTCTAACGAAATATTAGCGGTACGTGAGCGATTGTCGTTATTAAACCAGCAAAAAGATGAGTGGGTTCAACAAAAAGCAAAGGTGCATCATATGCTGCAAACCAAAACACGCTATCAAGACCAACTCACCGAGTTGCAAGCTGAAAAGGATACCATCAACCGACATACACAGCAACATATAGAAAAGTTCATCTGGAAAGAGTTTGACCCAAATGACCGTGCCCCGTTTATAGCGAAAACGAAAGAAGCAAAAGATGTCGATCTACAGATTACGAAACTGGAAGAGGTTACCAAAATAAAACGTCTCGAACTGGATGAAACACGAAGAGATTTAGAAAAATTTAATAAAGCACTGAAGCAAATCGAAGCTGAGGAAATCGAGAATACGACGGCCTTCAAGACTTCTATAGCTCACCTGACAACATTAGAATATCGTAGCTTTTCCTCTGCACCAAAAGATAATATCCAAACGCGCCATATGCAACTCAAGCATAAAATTGAAGAGACTGAATATGCATATAAAGAAACAGAAAAGGAATTACATACACAAAATATGCATTTTGCTTCATTAGAAGCAACCCTTATCTTGACAAAAAAGATAATAGATGACTATCATATAAAACTTCAGCATATCGATGCTCAAATTGTGCAAAACATCGATCAAAACGGCTTTAAGCATTTTGGAGAGATCGAAGCCATACTGCACAAAGACATCAATGCACAACAGATCCGAGTCGAAATAGAACAGTTCAACATCACCTATAAGACTTTAAAAAACCAAATCGAAACACAGCAGAGGAAACTACAGCATACCCCATTCGAGCAGGATACATTCGACCAAAAGAATTTAGCGCTGGAAAGTGTTCGGGAAGAATGGGATATTCTCAACAACAGCGTTACAAGACACAGTATAGAAATCACCCGGCTTCAACAAGCCTATGCGAGCAAAAAAGAACTACTGGAGCAACAAAACTCTTTACAAAAACGAGCAACAAATCTAAAGATCATATTCAATTTATTGAAAGGAAATGGATTTGTACAATATGTATCGTCTATATATCTTCGTCAACTCTGTGATCAGGCCAACATACGCTTCCACCGTATGACGCGTAATCAGCTTAGCTTATCCTTGAACGAGAATAACGACTTCGAAATTATCGATTACCTGAATGAAGGTAAAAGCAGAAGCGTAAAGACCCTCTCGGGAGGACAAGCTTTCCAGGTGTCGCTTAGCCTGGCATTGGCGTTGGCAGAAAGTGTACAATCCAATGCTATGGCCGATAAAAACTTCTTTTTTATTGATGAGGGCTTTGGCACGCAGGATGCTGAATCTGTCAATATCGTTTTTGAGACATTGTTATCCCTGCAGAAAGAAAACCGCATTGTAGGTATTATATCTCATGTCGACGAACTGAAAGAACGCATACCTCTTTCTATAACCGTCAGAAAAGACGAAGAAAAAGGCAGCTTTATTTAATGTGTATCGTCTTCATATTCTGCGTAGATGACGTACTCGTCGTACCGGTATAATACTTCATCGCCTCGGGAATATATTGTTGTAGCTGAGCAATACGTCGTGCATCACTAGGGTGAGTACTTAAAAATTCGGGAGGAGCGCCTCCTGTATCTGCTTTCGCTGATGCCATTCTTTCCCAGAAGGTTACAGCAGCATTTGGATCATATCCCGCCATCGCCATAATAATCAATCCTGCACGGTCGGCGGCTAACTCATCATTTCTCGAAAAGGAAAGCATGCCTATAGGAGCTCCGATACCGTATGCCTGATTAAAAATAGACACCCATTGACTATTCGTTATCTGGCTGGCGGCACCTATGACCTGTGCACCCAGTTGTAAGGCCATCTGATTGGAAATCTGGGCCACCGAATGCTCTTCTATGGCGTGTGCGATTTCGTGTCCCATCACCGTCGCCAGTCCTGCATCTGTTCCTGTCAATGGTAAAATACCAGTATAGACAGCGACTTTACCTCCAGGCATACACCAGGCATTAATATCATCACTCTGTACCAGGTTAAATTCCCAGTTGAAATCAAACTGATCGGCGACACCTTTCTGCTGCAGATATTTCATCGTTGCGGCGGCAATATTATTTCCAACACGTTTTACCGCTGTGGCATTGGCTGTTCCTGTGATTACTTTCGTGCTGGCATCGTTTAAAAACTCTTTATAGGCCAGGGAAGCCTGGTCGTTAATGGTTTGACTGTCGACTAGCTTCAAATATTTTCTTCCTGTAATAGCTGACGTGGCACAGCCCGCGAGAGTCGCGCTTATCCCTATTAAAGCCACATATTTAATAATAAACTTTTTCATAAATTGTTAAATTAACTACTTTTCACAATTTTATCCTATCGATCTTTACACAACTCCCTTCTCAGTACTTGTACAATTCTAGTGCCCAAAAGTTCAATCTTTATCCTTTTTTTTGAATAAATAGATCCTGGACTCATGCCCCTTCAGTAATCGTTCGATATTTTTTTGATGGGTAATCAATATTAATGAACAAATAGCTATCGCGTATAGCATAATAGATAATACTGAAGTATGGAATACCAAAGCTAAGCTGACCGGAAAAGTAAAACCAGCGAGAATGGAACTTAAAGATACATAATGCGTGATGAGCAAGCATAGTACAAATACAGAGACACAACACAATGCTGCAGGCCAATGAATGGCGAGCACCATTCCAAATAATGTAGCTACACCTTTTCCGCCCCTAAAACCGGCAAATACAGGAAATAAATGCCCCAAAACAGCTATAACACCCAACGCAAGCTGAAAGTTGACAAAATGTGGAGATCTCGAATCACCGATAATCGAAGAATCCAATAAATACGGTAAGTTCGTTGCTGTCCATCCTTTCAGGATGTCAATTGTCATCACTACTATTCCTGCCCTTTTTCCTAAAACACGAAACGTATTGGTGGCACCAGCATTTCCGCTGCCATATTCTCTGACGTCTACACCATAAAATGCCTGCCCAAACCACACTGCTGTTGGAATAGAGCCAAACAAATATGCCAAGATCACTATGCCTACTAAATAAATAGATATCATCAAATATATGCTTACACCAATTTAGCTTTTAAACTTAAATCCATATTGTGGATTGAGTGGGTCAATGCTCCTACCGATACATAGTCTACTCCTGCCAAGGCATAATCACGAACTGTCTCAATAGTTATACCTCCCGAAGCCTCTGTTACCATTCTTCCTCCAACCAACCGAACGGCCTTAGCAACGTCTTCCGGTGCAAAATTATCAAACATTACACGATCTACACCTTCACAATTCAGCAGCTCATTCAACTCCTCAAAATTACGTACTTCTACCTCAATAGGAATGGTTATATCTTTTTCTTTTTTATATGCTAATGCCTTTTTAACAGCATTTGCTACTCCTCCGGCATAATCTATATGATTATCCTTAATCAAAATCATATCATAAAGGCCAAACCTATGGTTGACTCCACCTCCGATCTGCACAGCCCTTTTCTCTAAAAAACGCAATAACGGAGTAGTTTTGCGTGTATCCAAAACTTTAGTATCGGTGCCTTCAAGCGTATGGACATACAATGCCGTCTTCGTCGCAATGGCAGACATACGCTGCATGACATTCAGCACCAGACGTTCGGCTTTCAAAATACTATGAATACTTCCCTCGACAAGTAATACGATGTCTCCAACCTGCACCTGACTCCCATCTTGAATAACTATTTCTACTTCAAGACCACGATCTACAAATTTAAAAATTTGTAAAGCAACTTCTACACCAGCAATAATCCCATCTTCCTTTACCAGCAATTTAGCTTGTCCTTTCTTATCTACAGGTAAAGAGGATAATGATGTATGATCTCCATCACCAACATCCTCTTTTAGAGACAATTGAACAAATTTTAATAGCTCCTCTTTAAATGCTTCATCCATATATACTCACGAAATAATAGGCTAAGATGACGAAAATTATATTATTCTAAAAGCAGAATGTTCACATTATATAAAAAAACAGCTGTCGGTGTCCAAAAAGTATGCTTAATAAACACAATCACGAAAACCTTGTATATAAAAGCAATTTTATCTAAGTTTGCGTGTGGACAATCAAGATCAAAACAAAGTTGCCCTATTGATCCTGGACGGATTGGGGTATGGTAAAAATGACAATTCGAATGCGGTTTTTGCCGCACAAACTCCTTTTTTAAACCATCTACTTTCCAACTATCCAAATTCCAAATTGGAGGCTTCAGGAGAGGCTGTAGGGCTACCTCAAGGACAGATGGGTAATTCGGAAGTGGGACACATGAACCTCGGCGCGGGAAGGATTGTATACCAGGAATTGGGACGGATTAACAATGCAGCCCGGGAAGGCCAGTTTCAATCACACCAAACTATTCAAGACGCTTTTAATTACGCCTTAACACATAATAAGAAGGTTCATTTCATCGGGCTTCTTTCAGATGGCGGAGTGCATGCCCATATCGACCATCTAAAGGCATTATGTGATGCAAGCAAAGCCGCAGGCCTGACAAATGAACAAGTATTTATCCACGCTTTTCTCGATGGACGTGATACAGATCCCAATGGAGGGATACAGTATGTTCGTTCCTTGACAGAACACCTGACCCATTCCGTGGGGACGGTAGCATCGGCAGTCGGCCGATACTATGCTATGGATAGAGACAACCGTTGGGAAAGAGTAAAAGTAGCATACGATTTATTGACTAAAGGTGCAGGGGCACCTTCTATCGATTTGGGTCAATCGATACAAGACTCATATGATGCTGGTATTACGGATGAATTTGTAAAACCTATCGTTATGGTAGATGCAGCAGGAGAACCCCTGGCTACTATTCAGGAGGGAGATGTAGTCTTCTGCTTCAATTTCCGAACAGATCGGGGACGCGAGATCACGATTGCTTTGACGCAGCAGGATTTTCCGGAATATGACATGAAAGCGCTTGACCTTTATTATATCACTATGACGTCGTATGATGACACTTTTAGGAAGGTAAAAGTAGTTTTTCAGAAAGACAATCTTTCCAATACATTAGGTGAAGTATTAGCAGCTCAGGGCAAAAGTCAGGTGAGGATTGCTGAGACTGAAAAGTATCCGCACGTTACTTTCTTTTTCTCCGGAGGCCGTGAAACTGAATTCCAGGGGGAAAGCCGTATTCTTATCCCTTCTCCTAAGGTAGCAACTTATGATTTACAGCCTGAGATGAGTGCTGCAATTATAACGGAGGCAATTTGTAAAGATATGGAGACTGCTAAACCGGATTTCATCTGTCTTAATTTTGCCAACCCCGACATGGTGGGACATACCGGTGTGTTCGACGCGGTAGTCAAAGCTGTAGAAACTGTAGACCAGTGTACACAAAAGGTGGTGGAGACAGGATTAGCCAATGGTTATTCTTTCATTATCTTAGCCGATCATGGAAATTCCGAATATATGGTTAATGATGATGGCTCAGTAAATACGGCACATACAACAAATCTCGTCCCCTGTATTCTGATCGATAAAAACTTTAAACATATTAAAGATGGAAAGCTGGGAGATATAGCCCCTACAGTATTGAAACTGCTAGGATTAACAATTCCTGGCGAAATGACGGGTAATGTATTGTTGGGTTAATTTTTTTGCCGTCGCATTTTTAGTGGCCTGCTCTTCGTCGCCCACAGATACAAAGCAAGTCAATAAGAATAAAGAGTTTGACCTGCCATCTTACTTTCAGCAAGAGATCAAACGTCTTTCAGCGATGGATCAAGAAGTAGTAAAGACTGTTTCCAAAGGAGACGTTTCTGAAACGAAAACGATCCACGTCAACTGGGAAAAAGAACTCGCGGCTTTTGTTTCTACAGATATCAATAAGGCAGTGTACGCAGGCTATATACGTAAGGACTCCTCCGATAGACTTGTAACGCTTCGGCTCGATAATCCTGATGTAGATATTTCTAGTATACGTATTCGTTATGACGAGCAAAATGAACCTATAGAAATTATTATTCACAAACAGGTTCATAATCTGCTTTACAATACAACAGAGAAATTATCTTACAAGAAATTCCACAGTTATCGTATTGAAAAACAACAAGATGTATGGGTTCTGGGGACCAATCACTATAGTATAGAAGGTTCCCTAAACTAATTTTTATATTTTCTGTTGAGAAGGATCTACTTCTTTCAATGCCTTTACAGTATCGAGCGGTGCCGAAGAGGTGAAAACAAAAGAGCCGGCTACCAGTACATCTGCACCTGCTTTTATCAGCTTATCGGCATTATCTAGAGTCACTCCCCCATCGATCTCAATCATTAATGTATCATTTACACCTGCAGCAATAGCTCGCAGCTCAACAATCTTCTGATAGGTGTGTTGGATAAACTTTTGTCCACCAAAGCCGGGATTAACAGACATGAGGCAGACCAGATCAATATCGTGTATAATATCTTTAAGTAAATGAGTGGGTGTATGTGGATTTAATGCAACCCCTGCCTTACAGCCCAACTCTTTTATTGCCGCTAATGTGCGATGGAGATGCGTACAGGCTTCGTAATGTACGGTAATAATTTCTGCGCCGGAATCTTTACAGGTTTTCAAGTACCTGTCTGGATCAACAATCATCAAATGTACATCCAACGGCTTTCTGGCATATTTGGAAATCGCCTGCATAACAGGAAAACCAAATGAAATATTGGGCACAAATACCCCATCCATAATATCAATATGAAACCAATCTGCTTCACTTTCGTTGATCATCTGTATATCTTTATTCAGATTTGAAAAGTCCGCAGCAAGTACTGAAGGAGCTACTAAATGTTTTGAATGGGGCATTTCTTGTATTTTTATATTTTGAATATGCAAAATTAGACAAAATGCTTTGCATTCACGAATGTCCGACAACCTTTTACTTTTAAAAATTAAAGGGATAAATATTACATTTGTTAATGTTAAAGCGATAGAACTGTGGCGAAACTGAAAATAAATTATCTCAACAACAAACTCCAAAGCCATTCGCCTCTGGCGAAATACGGGATGGTGGCATTAACGGTATTGCTTATTTGCATATTTTTACCGAAACAACCCCGCTTTGAATATGAATTTCAAAAAGGAAAAGCGTGGAATCATGAAAACCTTATTTCTCCTTACAATTTTGCGATACTCAAGACGAAAGAGGAACTTGACAAAGACAGACAGCACATCCTGAAAACAGTACAGCCTATATACAACCTCCAACCTCATATCAGCAAAGAACAAATTGATCAGTTTACAACAGATATAGCTGAAAAATGGCAGTCTAGTATGATGGATACCCTACTGAACCTTGATATAGAGGATTATAAGGAGAAGGGTACTCAACTTTTGACTTATCTCTATAATCGAGGAATTATCTCTCTGGTAAACCGGTATCAGAATAAAGGCATGGATCCGGAAAAGGTAGATGATACGCAGGCCAATTATAATTTTACATTGTTGTCGGACAATGTTGCCCAGCAAAAAAACACGGTGGATTGCTTTACGATCGAAACTGCACACGAATATGTGCAACAAAATCTGCAACGCGATCGTAGCATCTCTAAAAAAAGCTGGCTTGCTGAATTATTAAAAAATTATATCACCGTTAACTATATCTATAATGAGACGCTCACTAATAAAATTGAACAAACTGCTTTAACGAACATTTCTTCGACCAGAGGGATGGTCCAGAAGGGAGAGCTTATAGCGGAAAAGGACAAAATAGTCAATAACGAAACTTATCAAAAACTACAATCGCTAAAGAAGGTTTTTGAAGATGAAAGCAAGATCAGTGGCAACCAGAAGTATGTAACGCTTGGCCAATTTTTCATTATAGGGTTGACGATGACATTGTTAATGGTTTTCCTCTATTTCTTCAGGATAGAGATTTTCTATAACAATCGTCTTATATTCATTATCCTCATCGTTATTCTAGCCATGCTCGGAGTGTTGACGTGGGCTATTAATATGAAAATTGCCAGTTTGTACTATATCCCCTACTGTGGTGTTCCCATTATTCTGCGTATTCTATTTGATACGCGTGTAGCACTGAATATTCATCTATTGATGGTGCTGATTGCAGCATTGTTTGTACCTAACAGTTACGATTTTGTGTTCTTACAGTTTATCGCCGGCCTGGTGGCTATATACAGTATAAAGTCTATGGTCAAGCGTGAGCAGTTTTTGATATCCAGTATTTTGATCCTGGCTACCTATATCATTGGATATGTAGGCTTGGTATTGACCAGAAATGGTTCATTCCATAGTATCTATCTGGCTGATCTTACTCCTTTTATCGTGAGCGTTGGTTTAACGTTGCTCGCTTACCCATTAATATATGCCTTTGAAAAGCTTTTTGGCATTGTTTCAGATTTGACCTTAATGGAACTGACCAATAGTAATTCCAGGTTATTGCGAGAGCTGTCTCTAAAAGCTCCGGGGACATTTCAACATTCTTTACAAGTTGCCAACCTGGCAGAAGCAGCTATATATAAAATTGGAGGAAACCCGCTGCTGGTACGCGCCGGTGCATTATATCATGATATTGGAAAGATGATAAATCCTCTTTATTTTATCGAAAATCAGAAAACGGGAAATAATCCCCATGAGGAGCTAACATCGGAGCAAAGTGCACAGATCATTATTTCGCATGTTATTAAAGGGGTGGAAATAGCAAAACGCCATCAACTGCCAGATGTTATTATAGATTTCATACGTACACATCACGGTACCACACGGGTAGATTACTTTTATAATGAATTTATTAAAAACAATCCGAATAAGCTGATCGATGAAACAATATTTCGCTATCCCGGCCCCATTCCTTTTTCGAAGGAGACGGCCATATTGATGATGGCCGATTCAGTAGAAGCGGCAGCAAGGTCGTTGAAAGAGCCTACGCGGGAGTCGATCAACAACCTCGTGGACAAAATCATCGAACATAAATTGATGCAAAAACAATTTGACAATGCTAATATCACATTGAAGGATATCAGTAGTGCTTCAGAGTTGTTCAAAACAATGTTGATGAGTATATATCATGTCCGTATAGAATATGACATCAATAAAAAGAAAGATTCTTGATAGTCAACAGCTTAAAATAACCCGCTCGGATTTTGTAAAAAAATCAATCAGGACGCTTTGCAGATTGATTTTTTTACATTATGTTTGCACTGTCTAAACCCGGAGAGGTGCCTGAGTGGCCGAAAGGAACAGTTTGCTAAACTGTCGTA
>JBEBVG010000036.1:0-23417 GCA_040392845.1 Sphingobacterium sp.
TCCCGGCCTAAGGGAACTTAATTCTCCGACTCATAACGTGCTACACTGGTAATCCCCGGAACGACTTTCAGATGGTTGATCAGATTGTCGAGCTGCTCGATATTGTTCACATGTACCATGATGTTACCTTCAAATATACCTTCATTGCTAAATATTGCCAGTGAGCGTATATTCACCTTAAACTCCTGCGATATAACAGACGTCAGTTTGTTAATCAATCCTACATCATCTATACCGATAATCCGTATACCCGTTAAGAAAGCCGTTTCTTGTTGTGAAGAGGCCCATTTTGCTTTTAAGATACGATAGCCGTAATTGGCCATCAATTTTGAAGCGTTAGGGCAGGAGGTACGGTGGATCTTTATGCCATCGTTGACTGTCAGAAAGCCAAAGATATCATCTCCGGGAATAGGATTGCAACAAGGTGCAAGTGTGTAATCTATTTTTTGGAGATCATCTCCAATTAAGATGGTGTCCGAATCTTTCTTGTTAAGCTTTTCAACAAGCCCTGTGATATGCGACGAAAAATGGTTGTTTGTACTTTCCGGTACCTTTTCGTTGGCTACATACTCCCGTAGGTTCTTAATATCGATTATACCTTTGGCGACATTAAAAAAGAGTTCCTGCGAGCTGGGGTATTTGAAAAAATTCGCTATCTTATTGATATTGTCTGTGTTGTATGTAATCTTTAGCGATTTGAGCTTACGTTCGAGGATCTCTTTCCCTTCTTCTGCCACACGACGTTTTTCTTCTTTCAGCGAAGAACGGATTTTTGATTTGGCCTTCGCCGTGACGACAAAGCTCAACCAGTCCTCCTTGGGTGTCTGCTTGCTTGACGTGATGATCTCTACCTGATCGCCATTCTGCAAGGGATGGCTGAGCGGCACGAGCTTATGATTGACTTTGGCGCCTATACATGTTGCACCAATGTCAGAGTGTATTTCGAACGCAAAATCCAAGGCTGTTGCACCATTGGGAAGTTGGATAAGCGTTCCCTTAGGTGTGAAAATGAATATCTCGTCGGAGAACAGGTTCATCTTGAAATCATCCAGAAAGTCGAGTGCATTCTGCTCGGGATTTCCCAGGATGTCACGCACTTTCTGTATCCATTGGTCCAGCCCATTGTCCGAGTTGGATTCTTTATATTTCCAGTGTGCCGCAAACCCTTTCTCCGCGATTTCATTCATACGTTTGGTGCGGATCTGTACTTCTACCCACTGTCCTCTTGGTCCCATGACGGTTGTGTGCAGCGACTCGTAACCGTTTGCCTTTGGGCTGGAGATCCAGTCACGGAGACGGTCCGGGTTGGGGCGGTATAAATCCGTGACGATGGAGTATACCTTCCAACATTCTGTTTTTTCTTTTTCGTCGATGGTGTCAATGACGATACGGATGGCAAAGAGATCGTAGACTTCTTCAAAAGGAATAGACTTCTTTCGCATCTTATTCCATATAGAATGGATCGATTTCGGGCGGCCAAAGATCGCTGCCTTAATTCCCTGTTCCTCCAAAATTTCCTGTACCGGAGCAATAAAGTCGGCAACAAACTTCTCACGTTCCGCCTTTTTTTCGTTGAGCTTCTTGGCGATGAATTTGTATGTATCCGGATCTGTATACTTCATGGATAGATCTTCCAGCTCGGACTTGATCGCATATAGTCCCAATCGATGTGCCAGGGGTGCATAAAGGTAGCTGGTTTCGGATGCAATTTTAAGCTGCTTATGCCGGGCCATAAATTCCATCGTCCGCATATTATGCAGCCTGTCGGCAAGTTTGATGAGTATAACGCGTACATCATCGGCCAGCGTCAATAGCATCTTTCTGAAATTCTCGGCCTGTAGCGAGCTATTGGGATCGAATACACCCGATATTTTCGTCAGGCCATCGATGATCTTGGTCACCTTCTTTCCAAACCGAGCTTCGATTTCTTCCAGCGTAATATGTGTATCTTCTACGACATCATGCAATAGTGCACAGACGATAGAAGTTGTCCCTAAGCCGATCTCTTCCGCTGCAATCTGAGCGACTGCAATAGGATGGTAAATATAAGGCTCGCCGGACTTCCGTCGCATATCCTTATGGCTTTCTAAAGCGAGATCGAAAGCTTTCCTGATTTCTTGTTTGTCACCCCTTTGCAAAGTTGGTTTACATGCTCTCAATAACGCCCTGTATCTTTTACGTATTTCCTTGCTTTCTGCCTCAATATCAATCACATAGTCTTCCATAAGAACCTGTTCAAAATTTCGTTTTTTTGTAAAATTTATTTAACTTTACTAGTTAGATGAAGATATAATAGATCTTTGTCTATATTTATAAAAATAAATATACATAAAATAAATTCTTTTAGCGTCAGGGATTAGTTAAAAAATGCAATGTGTAGCGGAAAATCGATAAAGTGGTTGATGATATTAGTGCTGTTTTCCTTTAAAGGATTTGGGCAGGAGGGAGCGGTGCGATCGCCTTTGACTATGCCGCACTATGGTTCGGGCGAACCGGACATTGTGGCTTTCTACCCAACCACTACGTTGGATGATGGAGAGGAAGTGCCCTGGTTTTTGATAGAAGAGGTTGTGGTCCGGGCAGTAAGGAAATGGAAAAGCGAGGATGAACGGTTGCAGTATCTTCGCTTAAAAAGAAATGTATTGCGTGTACTGCCTTACGCTATTTATGCTCAAAAGCGGTATGACCAGTTGGATAGAGAACTTGCGCTGACCTCTTCAAAGCGGGAAGAACGCCGGCTGGTCCAGGCTTGTGAGAACGAGATAAAGGAAAAGATCAATTCGGAAGTGAAGAACCTCTCCGTCTCCCAGGGTAAAATATTAATTAAACTGATCGAGCGGCAGACAGGCCACACCAGTTATGACCTGGTGAAGGACATGAAAGGCGGCATAACGGCCTTTGTTTACCAGGGTGTTGCCCGTCTCTTTGGGCATAACCTGAAGTCGACCTATGATCCGCAGGAGGACTTTATGATCGAGAATATTATACGGGAATATGAAGTGATCCGGCCGATCAACAAACCGTACCAATAAATTTTTACAGTTTATGTATACCACTTACGACTATTTCGCTCCTGAATTTTCTGGCAATGAAAAATCGTTGAGAGACTTTTCGGGCAAGGTGTTATTGGTTGTGAATACGGCAAGTCGTTGTGGTCTAAAAGGGCAATTTAAAAGTTTAGAACAGCTCTATCAACGCTATAAGGATCAGGGATTTGAAATATTAGCTTTCCCTTCCAACGATTTTTTCAACCAGGAGCCCCGCACCGGATTGAACCTGGAGACGTACTGCAAGATAAAAGAACAGGTGACTTTTCCTGTTTTCAAAAGAATCCACGTGGTGGGCGAGTATGCACATCCTCTTTATCAATTTTTAGGTTCGAAGGCATTAAATGGACGGGTAAATGCAAAACCACGATGGAACTTCCACAAATATCTGGTAGATAAGTCCGGGCGAGTGGTCGATTTTTATTATCCATTCACCAGTCCATTATCATCGAGAGTACAGGCGCAGATCCGTCGCCTGTTGGCAGAATGATTCTCCTGTCGTATCTTTGGCTATATTTTTAAGTAAACATGTCCGACATTCAATTAGATTTATTAGTAATGACTGTGCACCCCGATGATGCTGAACTTGGAGCCGGGGGCACGATTGCAAAATATGTGGCTGAAGGTAAAAAGGTGGGTGTAATCGACCTGACACGCGGCGAACTGGGTACGCGTGGTACGGCAGATACGAGGGCCGCTGAGGCTGCTGCTGCCTCCAGGATACTGGGAGTAGCTGTTCGTGAAAACCTGGGACTCAAAGACGGTTTTTTTGAAAATGATGAGAAGACCCAACGCATCATCATACAAGCTATCCGTAAGTATAAGCCGGAGGTAATCATCACAAATGCTTTGGACGACAGGCATCCCGATCATGGCCGTGCGAGTAAGCTGGTGCATGATTCGATTTTTCTGTCGGGTTTACGGCGCGTAGTTACCGTTGACGAAAGCGGAGTGGAGCAGGAATCCTTTCGTCCCAGATTGCAGTTGCAGCTTATCCAGGATAAGTATATCCAACCGGATATTATCTTGGATATTACACCCTATTGGGCGATAAAAGAACAAGCTATCCTTGCTTACAAGACACAATTTAATGCATCGAATGATGATGATGGCCCACAGACTTATATTTCCAACCCGGAGTTTATGGAGTCTACACGATCCCGGGCGCGCGAGCTGGGCAGGAACATACAGGTTCAGTTTGCTGAGGGCTTTACCTCCCGTAAGCTTTTAGGAATAGGGGATATCTTTGATTTGATTTGATTTTTACAAATATTTTCTTTTAAGTTGTCTGTATTATGTGTTTGTGGAAACAAATACAACATATATAGTGCTTGGTAATGTGTTTGTGAAAATTTAAATTAAATTGTGTTAATAAAATAATGTATTAATATATTTTATTATATTTGATGCTAATTATGGTAAATGCACCACGATTAGTTGTTTATACCACAGATCTTCAACGTATAACGGGACAGAGCGAACGCACCTGTCAACGTTTACTGAATAAGATCCGCGATATGTTTGGATTAAAAAAGCGCCAGCTTGTTACCGTACGTCACGCCTCAGAATATATGGGACTTCCGGTAGCGGAAATTACACGGTTTATGGAGTTGTAGCGTAGTCCAGAACTGATTCCGGGTAATCAGTAGCAACACCAACACATCTTGTTTACCGTGACGGAAATACAAACCGTCACGGTTTTTTTATCTCTTTTCCGTCCTTAAGATTTCCGACAAAACCGACAATTGCGCCAAAACCGCCAATTCCGACAGCGCTTTTGAAATGCATATCTATGTTTGTCGTGTCAAGGGAAAGGTACCGCTCTTGACACGGAGTAATAAATATTTTTTGTAACACTTTAAATTTAAAAATTATGTCAATGAAATTCAATGTTATCGAGATTGCTAATCCAGCCGATCCGAATGTGCCTAAAAAGTTTTACGCACGTCCCGTTCATACCGGGGAAGTATTATTAGAAGATTTAGCATCGGAGATTTCCTACGCTTCATCCATTAACGAATCCGACGTCTATGCGGTATTGCAAAGTTTGATCCGTGAAATACCGCGTCATATTGCGCTTGGCTATATTGTCCGTTTGGGGAATATGGGGTCTTTCCGTCTAAGCTGTAGCAGCAAAGGCAGTGATACGCCAGAAGAAGTCTCGGCATACAATATCCAGCATAGGCGTCTTCTTTTTAATCCCGGCAAGCGGATAAAGAATGTACTGGATAATTTAATTTTTAAGAAAAACGATCAGTAGCTTCTTTAGAAGTAGTTGTATTAGCCGGTGTCCTTTGGGCACCGGCTTTTTTTTGCCCTAAAAAAGGTGAAAAGTGACCGAAGCCGTTTTAAAAACGGTCTAACCCATTTTTAAAATCGCCTAAGCGAGTTCGGAAAGTCGCTTAGGCGACTTTGGTAAACGACCTAAGCGAGTTTGAAAAGTTGATTTTAGATGCTTTTTGAAAGATTTTATTTACTTATTAGGATAAATTTAGATTCCTATTTTTGTTGATTTATGGCTATTCCTCATTTTAGCATGTCCCTAAATGAGGGGTATTAAACCTATGTTGAAATAGTTTCATCGAGATAACCGACGGATATAAGTAGAATATTTTGTATTTTTGGATAAAAGGTATGTTATGGAATTGATATTAAAATCTGATAACAGAAGTAAAATGGCAAAAATATTAGCTTTAGCTGATAAATTGGGTATAAATGTTATACAAAGAGATACACAAGAACGTATAAAACCCATTCCTCCAAAAGGAAAGGTCGTTGCAGTGAATCAATTGTTGGAAACGTTTGGCAATGCTCCCGATTTTCCTTTGGTAGAAGAAATCCGATCAAAAGCCTGGCCTTCTTCATGGTAATTTTCGATACGAATATATTGATAGAGCTCTACCGTGGAAATGACCTGATAAGGAAACAGGTACTTGAAATGGGTGAAGGTGTCTTTTATATCAGTAGTATTACTGTCGCTGAGTTTATCGCAGGAGCCCGTAATAAAAAGGAGTTATCTGTAATTGAGAAACAACTTAGTGCATATACTTATTTACCGATTACTACCGAAATTAGCGAGCTTTTCCTAACGTTGCATCGAAAATATAGTTTGAGTCACAAACCTGGAATAGCAGATACATTGATTGCAGCAACGGCATTGTATTATGAATTGCCAGTATATACATTAAACCGAAAAGATTTTCAATACTTTCCTGAAATTATGCTGTTATAATGGGTTGAACGTCACTATCGATAAACGCTTGGATATAATCGTTCTTTGTTTTTATAGGGCTCAATTTCATTATTGTTCTTTCTTTATATCGTTTTTGCATCAATATTGTCACATCGCCGTGGGTTCCAACAAATTTTATCCAGACCATGTGATAATCGAAGTTTATACGTACAATATAAATAATAATTCCCAAAACGGGAATTATTAAAAAGATAAAAAGAAGAAGATTATCCCAAAACCAAAAATTCTACTGCAATTGATAAGCTCCCTTATCGATTTTATCACTTACTATCCGCGGTTTTCCGTCTTTGTCAACATCACCATTAACATCCGTTGAGATAACGATACCCGTGTTTTTTGCGGGTGAAGAAGTTCCGATATGGAAATCATAGTTCGTCTTATTCACAAACAAGGGATCCAATCCACTTGTGGATGAGCCATCCCCGCCAAGTGCGGTTTTCCAATCATTGAATGCCGCGAATTCATTACCCTCCCAGATCCATTTGGCAGCACCCTCACTATAATACAGATTGTTGTCTATGACGTTTCCCGAGCCTCCTGAGTCGGCATATTTGTGGACAAAGACACTATTACTCCGGGCGTAGACAATATTGTTCTTAATGACATTGTCGAAGCAGTTCTGTGTAAGTCGGATTTCGCCCTCTACTTCCCCAAAATAACCGTTGCTGCGATTGTTTTGATATAAAGTGTTGTTGACGACATAACAGCTTCGTGTACCACCGCCGGTATAGCCGACATAGCCACCCAGGTAGATGCCTGTAAGCTCATTATTGTACACAACATTGTTGCGGACAATGCAATCCTGAGTAGGGAAGCCGTCGGTCTCGCTCACGATGCCGATTCCACGGCCGCTGTCGTAAACCTTATTTCTCTCCACGGTAATACGCCGGGCGCCGTCGACATAAATGCCTATGGCTCCGTTGAAGTCTTTGTAGGCCGGAATAGGTCCCGTACGTCCGTCGATAGCGAAAACCTCGTTCTCCGTAATCAAGCCATTACGCGCATAATTGTACGGAGCGTAGGCATTCGCAGCATAGCCGCCGGCGGCTACTATACCGATGTTTTCACCGTTATAGACTTTATTTCCACGTACGATAAAACCGTCGACATATCCATTGATGGTCAGGTTTTCGCTATACCCGGTGTTACAATCGTAGATTTCATTTCCCTCGATTACAATATTGCGCATCGGTACGTCTGTATTTCCAAGTACTTCAATACCATGTCCGCTTCTTCCATCTTCGGGTCTGGCATTGTTTTCAATATGATGGACTTTGTTTTTAACAACATATATGTTGCTGGCACCCTGATCGAGCACAATCCCGTTGATATCGATACCCGGAACAGAGCTTTTATAGTTACATACTTCAAAGCCTTCGAAGCGGATAAAGCTTACCTTGCGGATGGTCACCAAAGCTTCCTTTCCGACGATAGAAAGTCCCGTGCCGTCGATGACGGGCTTTTCGCCGGGATAGGTTTTCAACGTGATGTACTTATCCAGCCGGCCTGAATTTGGGAAGCTTATTTTTTCATGATAAGTTCCACTTCTTACAAATACGGTGTCTCCGGGATTTGCTTTGGCCAGCGCGGCATTTATGGTGCGAAAGGGTGCTTCCAGTGTTCCCTTGCCACTGTCGTTGCCGCTGGGGGAAACATACAGGGAAGACGTTTTGTTGGTATTGCCAGGAGGCACAGGGTCGGGCGTAGCTTTCTTGGCGCAGGCCGATTGACTGATACACAATAGCAAGATGAAGCTCGTATAAAAAATGTTTTTTGTCGTAAGAAGTAATCCTTTTATCATCGTTTTTATTTCGTTTATTTTTTAAAAACGCAGTACATGACAGAAGAAAATGCTGTCATGTACTGCAAAAATCCTATTCTGAGACAATCTTGCGAACAGCATTATTTCTCTTGTCCAGCACGTATACAGTACCGTTTTTATCTACACATACACCTCCCGGACCGCTAAATGCCGCGGACTCGCCAATAGCATTGACGAAGCCTGCCGTACCGCTTCCGGCGAAGGTGCTTACATTGCCCGTTGCGGCTTCTATATAGCGGATACTTTGGTCGGGGTTATAGCTCCCACCATCCCATGTACCGTTCCCGGCTACATATAGATTGCCGTCTTCATCAATGCTCAACCCCCAGGGAGAAGAAAAGCGAGCTTGCGAACCGGTACCGTTGACATATCCAGCCGCACCTGCCTGGCCTGCAATAATGCTTTCTGACCATGTGTTGGCCGTATATTTCCGGATGGTATGATCGCCGCTTGCTACGGCATATATATTGCCGTCTTCATCCAGGGCGATGCCACCGAGATAGCTGATGCCGGATATGATTGTCTCTACACTAAGGTCGGGAAGAATTCTATAGATAGCTCCTGCATCCGGATTGCCATAATAAACATTGCCCACGTTATCTACGGCTATGCTCCAGGCTCCACCCCCTGCCAGGGTACTCACGTCACCATTGGGCGTAATCTTTCGGACATTTGAACCTATGGGGTCGGCGACAAATAAGTTGCCTTGCTTGTCGATAGCTAAACCATAGGGGCCGTTAAATTGTGCCTGTGTACCGTTACCATCTGCACTACCTGGAGAATTGGGATTCCCGGCGAAGGTAGTGACATTACCTTCAGGATCAATCTTTCGGATACAGTAGTTGCCTGGATCGGTCACGTAGACATTGAGGTCATCATCAACGGCGAGCCCCATGCTGCGATACCATCCTTCACCGACAAAGTTGAACATGGCATCCGTACCCTGACCGTTGGCAAACCCGGCAGTACCGTTGCCTGCTAAGGTGCTGACCGTGCGGGTAAACCGATAGTCAAAAGATTGTGTAGATACGCCTTTATTGTTGCCGATAGACACTTCCAGTGTGCCGCTGCCCAGCTTTTTGGGAATAACAACCATAATCTGTGTGCCGCTGGCTCCGATTATTTTCAATGGCGTGCCATTGACTGTTACCGATATAGCTGATGTATCGCTCGAAAAATTACTTCCGTTTATCAAGATCTCCGTTCCACCACCACCTTGCTTCGGGAAAAAATCGTCCACGACGATGGGGGATGAGGGATCGTTTGTATAGCCTTTTTCGTCTTTTTCACAACTTGTTAGTGCTACTGCCAGCATGAACAATGAAAAAAGATATGTTTTTATATATTTCATAAAATAAATTTTAATATTACCATCGTGGATTGGGTACTAACGACGTGTTTTTATCAAGATCGTCCTGGTATATCGGGAATAAATACATCTTGTCATCCCAGAAGCGATTTTGCAATAAAATCCTTTTGTTAAAGTCCGTGAAAGCGAAACCTTGATTATTATCGTTGGCAATGGTATTCATCCTGTAGATCGTCTTCACCTCGGGATTGCCCATCATCAGGCGACGGATCAACGTAAAATAGCGGTCGCCCTCGAAGGCTAACTCCACTTGCCGTTCACGGATGATCCACTTCCGCATTTCAACCTGGTCGCCTACCACAGCAGGATAAGCAACCTCCAGGTTTGGAATGCCGGCACGCTGGCGGACGAGATTTATATACTTCAGGATATCCGGGTTATTGGGCTCTACTTCATTCAGCGCTTCAGCATAGTTGAGGTAAATTTCTGCCAACCGGATGTGAATATAAGGACGATAGGGAACCTCATCGATGCGGATGTTGGATGCCGGACTAACATTCTTCAATACGCAGTACCCTGTAATGTCCCCATTGTTGTTCACGCCGACACCGGACTGACCTGAATAATAAAATTCGGCACGCCCTCTGCCATCTTGGTTTCCCGCAGATGAAAAGAAATTTCTATCGTCTGAGTTTGGCGCAGACAATACCGGTTTGCCATTATATAAAATATGGGCGTAAAAGCGAGGTTCTCTGTTCACGTACATATTGGAGTTGCCGAGGATATAGCCTCTGTTGACCCCATCTCTGGATTTTCCCCATTCTGCAGGATCGTCCGTTGCCGCAAAGCCGATTTCGGTATAACCCGGATCGTCGTCAATGTCCTTACCTGCCCGTGTGTAATACGCATCTACGACATTTTGCGTCGCATTCTGCATGTTAAACCCGCCGGGATTAGGAGCAGCTCTTTTCTCGAAGCCCCATTGCCAGGTACCCGACATGTTTGTCGAAAAAATGATCTCATTATTCCAGTTGGTCAAAAATACATTTCTCACCGACAGGTAAGGATCGAATACGGCATCCCCTTCGTCGAGGTTGGTGAAGAGTTTATAGTTGGTGCCCGGAAGATCAATAACTGCCTTTGCAGCTTCGGCAGCCACCCGCCATTTATCCGCGCTGTATTGTAAGGGAGCCAGCGGTGTGCCGTCGTGGTTTTTAAAATCGGCATAGTTAGGATTGCCGTTCCACAATGGACTTGCAGCCAGTAGCGCCACTTGCGATTTGACAGCGTAACATGCGCCCCGCGTAGGCCGACCATAATTTGCAGAAGAGTTCCATGTCGGTGGCAGGACTGCTGCTGCCTGGTCCATCAATTCATTGATATAAGCCACACACTCATCGAAAGGCGTACGTGGGTAGTTGTTATAATTGTCGTTGAGACTTAATGTTCCTGTCAATTTAACAAAGGGTCCGTATTGGCGGAGCAGTTTCCAGTAAAACCAAGCTCTCAAGAAGCGTACTTCCGCGATATACTGGTCCTTCAGCTCCTGGCTGATGATGTTGTCCGGCATCTTGACGATATTCTCTTCGAAGACGAACGACTGCCGTATGCCGGCGTAGCTGCTGTTCCAGTACCACTGCCAGTAGCCACTTTGCGCATTCCAGTTGCCCGAAATCATTCTGCGTACATCGACATTCTGTACACTACAAGATGTTTCGTCACTGGCACCCAACACGGTATAATCGTCGGCTGGTGTCTGCACATAGCCGTATATCTGATAGAGGTAGGACTCGGCATTTGCCCGTGTTTCCCAGAGCATTTCTGCCGTCAGGAGATTGTCCGGCTTTTTGTCCAGGTAATTGCAGCTCGTACTGAAGAGCAGGCAACATACAGCTATCGTGCTTAAATAGGTTATATTTTGAAATATTTTCATTATTCTCAAGATTAAGGTTTATTAAAACTGTGCTCTTATTCCAATAGTTGCCATTCTATTGATCGGGTACTTCGCTCCGTTGGAACCCAGTTCGGGATCCCACAGCTTAAATTTGCTGAATGTCAGCAGATTTTGTCCGGAGAGGTATAAATAAAGCGCAGAGACACCGGCGGTCTTTAACCGTTCAGAAGTGAAGGAATAACCCAGAGAGGCTTGTTTTAAGCGTACATACGAGCCATCTTTTAACCAATGTGTGCTTCCAATGTAGTTGTTGTCGGAAACACTGGCGAGGGACAGGCGTGGATAGTAGGCATCTTGCCGTGGGTTTTCTTCTGTCCACCGGTCCTCAACGATCGCCAGGGTATTGTTGGGATACTGGCCGATGCCCGAAAAGGGGAGAACACCTACGCCTATGGCACCCCAGCCGATATCGCCGATGCTGGCACCATTGGCCATCAGCCCCACGTCGGCTGTTCCCTGGAAGAATAACGATAGGTCAAACTTCTTATAGGATGTCGAGAAGCCGGCACCAAAGAGCCAGGTAGGAAACCATGACTTGCCGAGGTAAGTGTAGTCATACGTATCGATGACATTATCGTCCTCGGGATTTTGATTGATGTAACGGATGTCGCCGGGTAATACAGGGCTGAACTTCTGCTCCGGACGGGAGTTGATGTCGTCGGCATCAACAAAGAAGCCATCGGCAATATATCCTGTAAACTCGCCGAATCGATGTCCTGTAGCCCGTTGGTAGGCATACTTCCGTGTAGGTTCGTCCTGAAATACAATCTTATTTTTATTATAGGTAACATTTCCATATAATCGCAGACCAACCTGTCCGATCTGATCGTTGTATTCAATACTCGCATCGACTCCCTGGTTGTTCATTTCGCCAATATTGGCATAAACGGCCGAACCGCTATAACCGGCTATCGAAGAGATGGAAGCCCGTTGGATCAGGATATCTTTCCGATATTCGTGAAAGCCGTCGATAATAAGATTGAGCTTGTTGAACAATCCAATCTCTAAGCCTATACCACTTTTATAAGCTTTCTCCCAGGTCAGATCCTGTACGCCAAACACCTGCTCACTCTTTCCTGCATACCAGCTCCCATTTAAGCCGAAGCCTGTGCTGTTGCCTCCTCCGATTTGAGTAAGATAGGGAAAGCGTCCGCCGGCCCCGATATTATCGTTACCTACGACGCCATAAGATCCGCGGATCTTCAAAAGGCTGAACGTATTGGACAAAGGTTTGAAGAAATTCTCATTCGAGATGACCCATCCTCCCGAAACCGATGGAAAGAGACCGAATTTCTTACCGCTCTCGAAATTCTCCGATCCGGTGTAGCCTGCATTGACTTCCAGCAGGTATTTGTCTTTATATCCGTAGGTCAACCGTCCCGCTAAACTCTGGTTGCGGAAGGGTATAGATCCGATGACATCACCGGCAGTGCTTACCAAACGGTTTCTCATATTGTAGAGGAACATGGCACCCACCTGATGATCCTGGAATGTCCGGTCGTAATTCACATTACCTTCAAGATACATCACCCGCTCACCGGTGGAGCTCTGGGCATATCCCAGGAACTGTTCGCCCAATCGTGTCTGGTTATAGATCAGATCTCCATTACCATCGCGGCCTGTGGCCAGCCAAAGATCTGTCACGCCGGTTCTCTGATTGTTGAAATTGCCGTAGCTGTCGAAAGAAAACCGGGCGTAAGCCGATAGCCCTTCGGTAAAGGTATCGAGGTTTTGCTTCAGCGTGAATACCGACTGTACGGCCGGACGAAACTCGTCGGTATATCCATTGTTTTGTACGTCATTTAACGGATTGTTACCTCCGTCGGTGATAGGTCCTGCCCACTTGCCATCCGGATAACGGGTAGGAAAGGCTATCGGGGTCGTTGCAAAAGATAAATACCATAATTTCTGAGAGGAAATCCCCGGATAACGCGCATCGACCAACATGGCGCCGAGATTTAGTTGCAATAAAGTACTCTTTGTTACATTGACGTCGATGTTACTCTTAAAGTCATAGCGTTTAAAGTTCAGGTTGGGGTTGAAGCCATTCATGTCGGATACCTTATATGGTCCTCCCTGGTTGTAGAACGATGCCGCGACATAGTAACGCACAGCTTCACTACCGCCATTGATGTTCAAATTGGCATTGGTGAGCGAAGAATAGTCTTTATACACTTCGTCAATCCAATTCACATTAGGGTAGCGATAGGGATCCAGTCCGCTGATGGTCTTCTGGATGAGCTCTTCAGAGTAATTTGGCGTAAGGCCCATGTTCGTCCGTGCCTCATTCAGCAGCTGCATGTATTTGACGCCATCCAGCATCTCCGGTGTCTGCGTAAAGCCGGTCAAGCCACTTTCTACCTTCAACGAAATTTTCGGCTTACCGGCGATACCACGCTTCGTGGTAATAATCAGTACGCCATTTGCTCCTTTTGCACCATACATCGCCGTAGAAGAAGCATCCTTCAGCAAAGATATGCTGGCAATATTTTCGGGATCGATATTATTGAAAGCTCCACCATAGGTGCTGTTGACATCGTCACGCTGAACGCCGTCTACAATGATCAATGGCGCTACATTGCCCGTAAAGGTACCGATGCCGCGGATGGTAAACACAGATTGATCGTATCCGGGCTCTCCGCTGGACTGCACGGAGACAATCCCGGCCACCTTGCCGGCCAACGCATTAGACAGGTTTGGCACAGAAGTCGGCATGTCGGCCATATTTACCGAACTGACCGAACCGGTGACGTTGATTTTCTTCTGTGTGCCATAGCCAACGACGACAACGTCTTCCAGGTTAGCTGCCGAGGGCATCAACGTCACATTTAATGTACCCCCGTTGCGTGCTGTGAGTTCTCGTGTTTCGAAGCCAATGAAGGAGAAAACAAGTTGTTGGTTGTCGGTTGGTATGATAATGGAATAGGTTCCGTTTTCATCGGTTACTGTTCCTAAATTTGTTCCTTTTACCTTGATGGAAACACCTTGTATCGGTTCGCCTTTCGAATCGACAACTCTACCGGATACACTATTCTGGACGGTAAGGTCCCGGCTCTGCCGGTTCAATTTTTTCTTTACAATAATTGTATTCGCCTCAATTGTATAAGTCAATGGCTGGTCTTTAAAGGAGTTTGTGAGAGCTTCCTCCAACGTAGCTTCTTTGAGATCAACGGTGACAGGTTTTGCCGTCTTTATATCTTTATAGATAAAGAAAATATTATATCCGGTTTTACTCTTGATTTTTTTCAAAACCGTCTCAAGTGACGCATTTTTCTCTTTTAAGGTGATACCCTGTGCGAAGGTGCCGGCATTGACCTGCGATAGAAATGCTAACAATAGAACGAGGGATATTTTCATGCTCAGTAAAACTTTATTTTTTACTCGAAGTATATTATAAAATTTATACGTATAAAATTTCATACATTTGGGTGTTGGGTTATAGCTAAAAAGCTAAATAACAAATCAGTTAATTTTCCAAGATTGACAATATGTTACTAATCCACATGGGCCTCGGCGTGTTGCAGCATGCTGAGGTTTTTTTAGGATTACATATTATGATATATCGCTATGGCATAATCGTAACCCTCCTTCCTTCTACTTTAAAATGCATATTGCCGGTGGCTTCAAGTATTTCCAATGTCGTCAAAAGCGGGTTCGAACGAGGCACGGAACCTCCGAAGTAGATCTCGTCGAAATTGCCTTGATAGGCGATCTCAATATCATACCATTTGGCAATTTTCCGCATGGCGGCTCTTACCTCCATGTTGTTGAAGATGAAATGGCCATTTTTCCAGTCTATGGCTTCTTCTACATCGACCTGCTGAATCTTGAACGTATTTCCGCTTAACTCAGACTGTTGTCCTGGCCTCAATATATGAGCTGTGGAAGTATTCCGAAGACCTACTTGTACACGACCTTCTACGAGTGTGGTTTTTATGCTTGCTTCGTCTGCATAGGCGTTGACATTGAAATGGGTTCCTAAAACCTTTATTTCTTGTTTGTCCGCAAGCACTTTAAAGGGTTTATTTTTGTCTTTGGCGACTTCAAAGTAGGCTTCTCCGGTAAGTTCTACTTTCCGCTCTGTGTCGTTGAAGGCTACAGGGTATTTTAAAGAGGAAGCAGCATTGAGCCAAACTTTGGTGCCATCCGGCAGCGTGACCTGGTACTGTCCGCCTCTGGGTGTCTCAATGGTATTGAAGGCATAATAGGCCCCGTTTAGACTTCCGTCGTTGCTATGTAGGCTCTCACATATCAGCTGTCCATCTGCGGTTTTGATGAATTTCGTGCCATTATATTCAATGACTTTCCCATTGCTGATACTGTCCAATACAATTCGTGAGCCGTCTGCTAATGTCAGCGTAGCTTTATTGCCGCCGGGCTGAATACCTGTGAGCTGAGGTGTGGTCACTTCAACGACATCCTTTATTGAGGTGCGGTATAGGTATAGCGTCGTGCTGAGGGCAATTAATATAGCTGCTGCTGTAGAGACGATCCAGTATATCTTCTTCCTGCCTTTGGATGGGAGGGGGAGGGAAGGATGCATCTGGTCTTGAATACGCGATAGGAGCTCTCCTTTTAGGGTTGCTTTATCACCCATCTCATCCGCATTCCACGCAGGCTTATTATTATCTATAGTCGTAATAATATGATTGTATAATGCAATTTCCTCGTCTGTTGCACTACCATCACTAATTTTCTGAGCTAAGATTCGCAGTTGGTTATCCGTCATATCTGTAAGTTCTAATGATAAGGCACATCAAAAGAACTTTTCCCCCAAAGACGGTGAATATTTTTTTTCAGAAACTCAATAATATCTGTTTAGTTTCAGGCGGAGTCGCTTGAGAGCGATGGTTAGTTGGTTTTCGACAGTCTTCTCCGATATATTAAGCTTGCTTGCTATTTCCTTATTATTCAGATACTCACCTCGGCTCAGGTGAAATACTTCTTTACAGCGGTCGGGTAGACTTTCGGTAAATTGCTCAATGATTCGTTTCAGTTCGGCGACCTCTAAGGAAGAGTCGACAAAAGAGATATCGGGGATATCCGCATTTGTTGAGCTATATAAATTACCACGCGTCTTACCATCGCGGATACAATTCGCTATCTTATATTTAATGGCACTGTATAGGTAGCTTTTGAGCGAAGTAACCTGCAGCTGCGTACGTCGGTTCCATAGCCAGATAAAAACCTCCTGCAACACATCCATACATGCATCCCGATCCTTTAGAAAATGAAAAGCCGAGCGGTATAAAGTCTCCCAATACCTGTTATAAATCTCCGTAAAGGCGTTTTCATCGCCTTCCTTTATGAAGGCAAGGAGTTCGTCATCTTTGCATGTCGTGTAATTCAGCATTTTAACGGTACTTCTTGCTTAGTCTATACGTATACTCGGTAATGGCGGCTTATCTATAAAGTAAAGCTACTTATTTTAATTTATAATTTGCAAAAAGTTTTTTTAATCGGAGCGGGGTTTGGTTTCTCTATAGAATTTTAGCGTTTGTTACATATCGTGAAAACCCAATAAAATTATTGGCGAGTTGATAAAGTTACGTACATTTGCAATGTTAAGTGTTAAAATTGTGATTTTTATCACATAATCTGGACTTAAGTTGTGAAATTATGCAAATAAAGCGAACAATACAGGAGAAACTTTCTTTGTGGAGAATATTCCTCTATTCTTAATAGACTATACAGAGAAATTGCTCAGTTTATCGTGACCGGGACCCTATATAAGATAAACACAGGGTTGTTTGACAATCGTTAACGTACATATTTATTTCAAAAAATAATCCCGGATAGCCTTTTCATCCCTTTTGATCTGCGCCTGAAGCTCCTCCAGCGAGTCATAACGTTCGTCATGCCGTATAAAATGTTTAAAACGGAGGCGGAGTGTTTTGGAGTACAGGTCGTCCGTGAAATCGAGTAGGTTGACTTCAATCTTGCGGGTCATGCCATCTATTGTGGGGCGGGTACCTATATAGCACATGCCCTGGGCGATTCCTGTAGGCAGTGGTTCATAATATTCGCCCGATGCGATGGACGGAACATGTGGATAGATCTCTACTTCCACAGCATAGATGCCATAGGCAGGGATAAGCTTGTGTTTTTCATGAACGTTTAAGTTAGCCGTAGGGAAGCCTATTGTACGTCCTATCTGATCACCACGGACAATTGTTCCGGTCAACTCAAAGGGATACCCTAGGTACTTATTCGCCGTATCGATATCACCCTTTATCAAGGCCTCACGGATTCGCGTGGACGAAACCGCTACATCGTCGATATCTTGTTTAGGAATTTCCTTGACTTCGTAGTCAAAAATTGCCGCTTGCTCGGCTAAATTCTTAATATTACCCTTTCGGTCTTTGCCAAAATGATGATCGTAGCCAATGATAATCTGTTTAGTGCCTAATCTGGAGACCAGCACATCGCGTATATATTCTTCAGGTGACTGATTGGAAAAATCACGTGTAAAAGGTGTAATAATCAGGTGATCTAAGCCCGATAGAGCCAGTTGATGTGTTTTTTCTTCAATATCATTGATAAGTCGGAGTGCTTCATCATCCGGGTTGATGATAAGCCTGGGATGTGGAAAGAATGTTAGCAATACTGATTCGCCCTGATTCTCACGTGCACAGTCCACCAGTTTTTTTAGTATTTTTTGGTGACCGATATGAACACCATCAAAGGTACCGATAGTCACTACCGCTTTTTCAAGCGGATTGAATTCCGTAAGATTTCTATATATCTTCATTTCAGCGTAAGCTTTTATTGTTGAACCCCTAACGATTTTTGTGCCCGGATGGCCTCGATCAATTTTTCAAGATTCCAGGCATCATCGACGTGAAAATTTCCACTTCTTGTGCGGCGTAATGCCGACAGGTGGGATCCGTTATTTAACCGTTTTCCGAAATCATGTGCTATAGACCGAATATACGTTCCTTTCGAACATGTTATGCGGAAATATATGTGGGGTAATACTATTTTTTCTATTTCAAAGTCGTGGATAACGACTTTTCGGGATTTTAAAACCACCTCTTCACCACGACGGGCTATTTCATATGCCCGCTCACCGTTGATCTGTATAGCCGAATGTGCAGGAGGAAACTGGTCCAGTTCGCCCACAAAAGACTGTGCTGTTTTATAAATTTGTTCTTCGGTAATCCCGCTATAATCGAAAGTCTGATCTACGGCTGTCTCCAGGTCATAAGAAGGAGTAGAGGCACCCAAGGTGATTATGCCGGTATACTCTTTGTCCTCCGCCTGGAATATATCGATCTTTTTTGTCAGTTTTCCCGTACAGATAATCAGCAGGCCGGTAGCAAGAGGATCTAACGTGCCCGCATGACCTACTTTGAGCTTTAAAGGCTTCATCGTGTTCCTGAGCTTTCCAACGACATCAAAGCTGGTCCATGATACCGGTTTGTCGACCAACAACACTTCTCCTTCCGCAAATGAAAATAAGCCCGGATTATCTTTGTCTTGAATATTATCCATTAGATGACTTGTAAGCTATGGCCACCGAGCAGCATGATGAGGATCACCAGCCCGATGATTATCCTATACCAACCAAATACCTTAAAACCATATTTGGTCAAAATACCTATGAAAAATTTTATAGCGATAATAGCTACGATAAATCCTACGAGATTGCCTACAATCAACAAATTAATTTCATGTCCGCTAAAAGTGTGTCCTTCTTTGAAGAAATGGACCAACTTCACAAGGGAGGCGCCAAACATCATCGGCAAAGCCAGGAAAAATGAGAATTCAGCTGCGGCTTTGCGCGTAAGTTTCTGTGTCATGGCACCGACGATAGTACTTGCAGAACGTGAAGTACCAGGTATTAGTGCCAGACATTGGTAACATCCGATAATAAAGGCCTGTTTAAACGATATATTGTCAGAGTTGTCTGTTGTCGGCTTGTTGAACCATTTATCGACAAATAATAGTACTATACCACCTAACACCAACATAATCGCCACCGTCATAGGACTTTCGAGCAACGAATCGATAACATCGTTTAGCAGCAGTCCGAGGATAGAGGCAGGGATGGCGGCGACCACGAGTTTATAGTAGAAATCCATCGATCTGAAAAAACGTTTCCAATATAATACAAGAACAGACAGTATAGTCCCTAGCTGTATAACGATTGTGAATAATTTAACAAATGCAGATGTTTCTAGTCCCATGAGCGCCGAAGCGATGATCATGTGTCCTGTGGATGAAACCGGCAGAAACTCTGTTAATCCTTCGATAATGGCTAGTATGATAGCCTCCAAGTAATTCATTGCTGGTTATTCGTTTCCTTTTATTTTCTTAGGTTTATATAGAATGGCAACAAAGCCCAAAGCAAAACCTATGACAATCACCAGGGGTGCTAATGTAATTTTTGTGAAGCTATAGATATCTTCTGTTCCCATCATGAGGAAGAATCCGATGGTGACGATAGCAATGCTTACTAAAAACAAGATATAGTTGATCCTGTCAAATACAAACCCGGCTTTAGGTGTGTTGTCGGATGTTGATCTTTTTTGTGACATGATGTGAGGTCAAGATTAAAAATAAAAATTAAAAATTACGGACTACCGGTATAAGCTATGTGATTTTGCCTTCAGGTATTTCGTCACGGCAAAATAGGTACTTAATCCGGAAATCAGGATACCCAGTACAACGACGACAATAAAAATAGCACCAAACTCGTACCAGTTGCGTAGGAATATCAGTTCGGGGATTTGCCTTTGTGCAAATTGTAGTGCAAAAATCAATAATAAGATCGCGATTAAGGCGCCGATAACACCATGTACAATACCGTACATAATATAGGGCTTCCGGATGAAATTTTTTGTAGCACCGATAAGTTGCATGCTTTTAATCAAAAAACGTTGCGAGTAGATGGCAAGTCTTATCGTATTGTTAATCAACGCTACAGCGATGATAAGCAATATTATAGCAAAGGCTAGTACGATTGCAGAAATAATACGTATATTTTTATTGACCATATCGATCAACGATTCCTGATAGACAATTTCCTTAACCCGGCTATTTTGTTCCAGTTTGTTGATAAAAGGCTGAATACTGTCACTGTTAGCATATTGTTCTTTCAGAAAGATGTCTATAGAAGGGAGCAAGGGATTGTGCCCTAGATATTCGACAAAATCTTCGCCAAGGTCCTCTTTCAGACTTTTGGCAGCAAGTTCTTTGCTTACATATTCGGTGCGCAGTACGTAGTTGTCTTTCTCGATATCTTTTTGTAACGACAAGACATCACCTTCATTGACATTATCATTGACGATAACATTGAGGACAATGTTTTCCTTGACGTATTTCGATAGGTTTTTAGCATGCACCAAAATCAACCCCAACAGACCGGTCATCAACAATACCAAAGCAATACTTATTACCGTGGAAATATAGACGGATTTTGTTTTCTTTCGGGGAGAGCCTTGTTCGAGTACTGACATAAAGCTGAATTATTATTTTATGCGAAAGTAAAGAATTAAGATGATTTTAGGAACTAATCTAAAAACTTTCTCTCTTAAATATGACTTAAAATCACTAATTTCGCAACTCTTATATAATTTTCGTTACAAAAAGAAATGGATTACAATCATAGATCAATTGAGCAGAAGTGGCAACAGTTTTGGGCGGATCACCAGACGTTTAAAACGTCAGAGTCGACGGAGAAGCCTAAATATTATGTGTTGGATATGTTCCCTTACCCATCGGGGGCAGGGCTACATGTAGGACACCCACTGGGTTATATCGCTTCGGATATTTTCTCGCGCTATAAGCGGCTTAAAGGGTTCAATGTGTTGCATCCTATGGGATATGATTCGTTCGGTTTGCCGGCAGAGCAATATGCTATTCAGACCGGGCAGCACCCGGCGATCACGACTGAAACAAATATTAACCGGTACAGGGAACAGCTTGATAATATTGGTTTTTCTTATGACTGGTCCCGCGAAGTGCGTACTTCCGATCCAGGCTATTACAAATGGACGCAGTGGATATTCATGCGGCTTTTTGAGGCGTGGTATAATAAAGAAACTGATCAGGCAGAGTCTGTTAACACGCTGATATACAAGTTTGAGAATAACGGATCTACAGGTGTTTTCGCCGTATCGGACGACGATGTTAATGTATTTACTGCAGAAGAATGGAAAGCGTATAGTGAGGAAGAACAACAACACGAGTTGTTGAAATATCGCCTGGCCTATCTACGGGAAAGCACAGTCAACTGGTGTGCGGCATTAGGTACCGTGTTGGCGAATGATGAGGTGATTAACGGAGTGTCCGAACGTGGGGGCTATCCTGTAGAGCAGAAGAAGATGATGCAGTGGTCTATGCGTATCACCGCATATGCTGATCGGCTGTTGAAAGGATTGGATACCGTAGACTGGCCTGAGCCGTTGGTGGAAATGCAGCGTAACTGGATCGGGAAGTCGGTAGGGGCTTCTGTTAAATTTCCCGTGCCGCAATTGGATACAGTGATTGAGGTATTCACAACACGTGTAGATACCATCTTTGGTGTGAGCTTTATTGTTTTAGCGCCGGAGCACGAATTAGTAGCGGATTTGACGACCGATGAACAGCGGGCAGAAGTTGAAAGCTATATCGACAAGACATCAAAAAAATCTGAACTGGATCGTATGGCCGATACCAAGACCGTTTCGGGAGCTTTTACCGGATCTTATGCGAAGCATCCGCTTACGGGCGAAGATGTGCAGATATGGATCGCTGATTATGTATTGGCGGGTTATGGTACAGGGGCGGTGATGGCGGTACCTTCGGGCGATCAACGTGACTATCTCTTTGCCAAAAACTTCGGTCTGCCTGTTATCCCTATTTCAGATAGCCAGAATATCGAAGAAGCTGCTGATCCTAATAAGGACGGACGTTATATCAATTCAGACTTTATCAACGGTATGACCTACGCTGAGGCCGTTCCGGCGTTGGTCGAACGGTTGGAGAATTTAGGTTTGGGAAAGGCGAAAGTGAACTTCCGCATGCGTGACGCTATTTTTGGTCGCCAACGCTATTGGGGAGAGCCTGTGCCGGTATATTTTAAGGACGGTTTGCCTTACCTGATTAAAGAGGAAGAGTTGCCCTTATTATTGCCGGAAGTAGACAAGTATCTTCCTACCGAATCAGGGGAACCTCCATTAGGCAGAGCTGAAGGTTGGAAGTATCAGGATGAATATGAGTATGAATTAAGTACTATGCCCGGATGGGCAGGATCATCGTGGTATTGGCTCCGCTACATGGATCCGCAAAATGATACAGCTTTTGCTTCCAGGGAAGCCGTGGATTATTGGAAAGCTGTCGATTTATATATCGGTGGTTCTGAACATGCTACGGGTCATTTGCTGTACTCACGCTTTTGGAACAAATTCCTGAAAGATTTGGGTTATCACAATGAAGAAGAACCTTTCAAAAAATTAATTAATCAGGGAATGATCCAAGGGAGGTCAAACTTTGTATATCGTATATTAGATGAAGAAGGGAAGGGCACAAATAAATTTGTCTCACTTGGGCTGAAGGATCAATACAATACAATCCCGTTGCATGTAGATGTCAATATCGTTCATCATGATGTATTGAATTTAGACGGTTTCCGAAAATTCCGTCCTGATTTCTCTGATGCGGAATTCATACTGGAAAATGGGAAGTATATCTGTGGGGCTGAGGTAGAAAAAATGTCGAAGTCCAAATTCAATGTCGTTAATCCCGACGATATTATACGACAGTTTGGTGCCGACACTTTGCGCTTATATGAAATGTTTTTAGGTCCCTTGGAACAATCCAAGCCTTGGAATACGAATGGAATTGAAGGCGTGTACAAATTTCTTCGAAAAATATGGCGGTTGTTCCATGATGCGGAAGGTAATTTCGTTGTCTCCGATGAAGAGCCAACAAAGGCGGAATATAAGGCACTTCACAAGATTATCAAGAAAGTTGAAGAGGATATCGAGCGTTTTTCATTCAATACTTCCGTCTCAGCTTTTATGATCTGCGTAAATGAGCTGACGGAT
>JBEBVG010000037.1:0-23332 GCA_040392845.1 Sphingobacterium sp.
ATTGCCCGGCAATTGCGTCTGCGGGATATGGGCGGTATAGTCGTCATCGACTTTATCGACATGCACAAGCCGGCAAACAGAAAAGAGCTTTATACGTACTTGAAAGAGTGTATGAATGAGGACCGGGCACGTCATACTATTTTGCCGCCGAGCAAATTCGGGCTTGTCCAGATTACGCGTCAACGGGTACGCCCTGAGATGAATATAGTGACCAATGAAAAGTGTCCTGCGTGTGATGGTACCGGAGAGATCAGGTCAAGTATTGTCTTGCTCGACGACATAGAAAACAATCTGAGTTTTATTCTTGAAGAGCAAAACGAGAAGAAAGTGACACTATGTGTACACCCTTATATTCAGGTATATATTAAATCCGGGCTTATCTCCAGAAGACTTAAATGGTTTTTCAAATATGGCACGTGGGTTCGTGTAAAAGCTATTCCCTCGTACTACCTGACAGAGTTCCATTTTTTCAATTCGAAAGATGAGGAGATTAAACTGTAATTGAAGTTTATAAGGAAAGTAAGAATAAGCCTCGAACAAAATTCGGGGCTTATTCTTTGCCAAAGAATCCCAGATCACTTTCTTTTTTGATAAGCAAGGCGATACTGGTATCGTTTAATATTTGTAACATCGCATTGCGCACATCGGTAAATGTATCCCGGATGCCGCAAGCATGTTCTTCTACACATTCATCGCAGGAACGGTAAAAATTTAAGCTGACGCAAGGTAGTAAAGCAATAGGGCCGTCGATTAGACGCATGATTTGCGAAAGATAGATATCCTCAGGAGCCTTATTAAGGCTATATCCCCCTCCTGCACCTTTCTTGGAGTAGAGAATACCCGCATTCCGCATTTCCAGCAAAATCTGTTCTAAGAATTTTTTAGGAATACGCTCCTCTTCTGCGATCTTTATAATCTGCATAGGCTCCTTCCCGTAATTTCTACCCAGCACCATTAAGGCCTTGATGGCATACTTTGTTTTCTTAGAAAGCATAGTTTTTGTATTTTACACCCAAAAATACAAAAATACTGTGACATTTACTGTCCCAGAACTTCGACAATAGGCTTACCTATACTTCCGTTAGGTTCCATGACATGGAGCAAAGAAGCCAATGTCGGCGCAATATCCACAATATGGACTTGTTTGTTACTTACCCCGGGTTTTATTCCCCAGCCCATGAATAGCAGAGGGATGTGTGAGTCGTAAGGTGACCATACACCATGCGACGTTCCCGTAGCTCTTGGATTACCCGAGTACCATTGAGGTTCCGCAATAATCTGAATAACACCGCTACGCTTTCTGTTATAACCGTTAATGGCTTTCTCACGTATAAGCGTAGGGACAAACATATTATGATCACCTCCTTCCATGTCGAGCACATAAGCGATACCGTCTTGTTTTTTCAGATTGTCGATAATCACTTGTTTGACTTTATTTATATCCAGCTGCACAGAATCAATCAGGTTATAATTTAAATGAACTTGATAATTCCACATGCTACGGATGATTTTGCTATGTCCAAAAGTGTTTTTTAGCTCTTGTTCCAGCTCACGCTGTATTTGTCGAGTAAATAGATAGCCACCATTACCCTTATTATCAGTATAAAACAAAGGGTTATACGATGCAGCGTGGTCGGCGGTAAGGAAAATAGTGTAGTTATCCTTCCCGATGTAATCATCCAGATATTTTAAAAAAGAAGCTAAATCTTTATCCAGACGGAGGTAGGTGTCTTCTATCTCTGCAGCAGATAATGAATACCGGTGTCCGACAATGTCCGTTGAAGATAAGCTAACGCAGAGGAAGTCACTTACTCCGTCTTGATTGTTACCCATTTTCTCCTGTTTAATGGCCTCCTTGGCAAGATCCAGCGTCAACGTATTACCATAAGGAGTACTTTTAATCAGTTCCAGGCCAACATCTTTCATGAGCGCTGAAGTCTTGTGGGGAAATGTAGGGGATTTTTCTCCCTGCCACTTACCTTCATATATGTTGTCGTCTTCTATACTATTCACATAAGTACGTATCGGATACAGTGTTTCCCAATCTTGTTTTAAATATTTTTCAGCAAGTTTTTTCTTGTTGAACTTATTCACCCATTCGGGAAGTTTTTCCATATAAAATGAGCTGGAAATCCAGTTTCCAGTCTTACCGTCAAACCAATATGCAGCATTGGCGAAGTGGCCTGCTGGAAGTATACTCCCTCTATCTTTAATAGAAATACCGATTATTTTAGATCGAAAGTTCGTCGCTAATTTTAGTTCATCTGTGATGGTTGACGACAATAAGTTCCGTGGAGATTGTTGCCCTACTGCACCCTCAGCACCGATACCTTGGACATCATCATCTTGCGTACAATACATCTGCTGACCAGTAGACTGGATAATAAAGTTATTCCCTGAGATACCATGGATCGCCGGAACAGAACCTGTATAAACGGCGCTATGTCCAATGGCCGTATAGGTAGGTATATAGTTGATCAACGTGTTTTCACATGAAAAGCCATCCTTAAGCAGACGTTTGAAACCACCTTCGCCATAGCGGTCAGCGAAACGATAGAGATAATCGTAGCGCATCTGGTCGACCATTAAACCCACGACTAGTTTAGGTCGTGCTACCTGAGCCTGAGCCAAGCTAATAGATAATACGGTGCAGAAAACACTAATAATAAGGGTATTACGGTATTTGAGAAATGAAAAATTTGACATGTGTTACATAATTTGAACACAAGGTACGGCATAAATGGCGGTTTCCTCAAAAAATTAAAGTAAAAGTTTTTTTACGTTATCTGTACTAGCCGCGATTAAGGTAATTTTTTAAAAACAAACCTGTATGGGATTTTGGACATTCAGCTAATGCTTCGGGGGTACCGGTAAAAGTAACATAACCACCATTTTCACCACCCTCCGGACCAATGTCGATTACCCAGTCCGCAGATTTGATCATATCCATATTGTGTTCAATAACGAGAATGCTGTTTCCTTGCCTGATCAATGCATCAAAAGAGTGCAGCAATTTTTGAATATCATGGAAATGCAAGCCTGTAGTGGGCTCATCGAAAATGAATAATGTTTTTTTGTTGTTATTTCCTTTTATGAGGAAGGAAGCCAATTTAATTCGTTGTGCTTCTCCTCCTGAAAGGGTGCTCGAAGACTGTCCAAGTTTTACATATCCTAATCCTACATCGTGCAGTGGTTGCAGCTTGGCAAGAACTTTCGGTTGATCGACGAAAAACAGTAAAGCTTCATCGATCGTAAGGTCCAGTATATCTGAGACAGACTTTTCTTTATACTGTACATCTAATACATGAGGTTTGAATCTTTTACCTCCACATGCTTCACATGGCAGCACAATGTCGGCCATAAATTGCATTTCAATCTTTACCTCGCCATCACCCTGGCAGACATCACAGCGTCCTCCTTCAACATTGAACGAGAAGGCCGCGGGTTTGAGTCCGTTTGCTTTTGCGGCAGGTAGACTGGCATATAGAGAACGTATTTCATCCCAAGCTTTGACATAAGTGACAGGATTAGATCGTGATGAACGTCCTATTGGGTTTTGATCGACCAGTTCCACTTGCTCTATTCGTTCGATATCTCCTTCTATATTATCAAATTTGCCCGTTTGTTCTCCGGAGTAGTTGCCGAGAACCTTTTGCAAAGCCGGGTAGAGTATTCTTTTTACTAACGAAGTTTTACCTGAGCCCGATACGCCTGTCACTACGGTAAATACGTGCAACGGAAAATCTACCGTGATACCTTTAAGATTATTTTCCCGAGCACCTGTTATGGTAATCTTGTCTGTCCATTTTCTACGTTGGGACGGTATCTCAATTTGTTTTCTTCCGCTAAGATACTGGCCCGTAAGGGAGGCTTTATCTTTAATGATCTGCTCGTAATTTCCCGCGAAGACCAGCTGTCCGCCATTCACTCCGGCTTCAGGACCTATATCAACAAGGTAGTCAGCAGCCTCCATCATCTCCTGTTCATGTTCGACGACAATGACAGTGTTCCCGACGTTTCTCAATGATTTCAATACGTGAATAAGACGTTGTGTATCGCGTGGATGTAGTCCGATACTTGGTTCATCCAGTACATAAATAGAGCCTACCAATGAGCTACCTAAAGAAGTGGCAAGATTGATCCGCTGGGATTCTCCTCCTGACAAGGTATTGCTCAAACGATTTAAGGTCAGGTAACTCAGCCCCACATCACATAAAAACTGGATGCGGTTGGTGATCTCTATCAATAAACGTTTGGCTATCGTGGCTTCGCTTGCGGACAATTCGATATGTTGCAAGAAGTGTAATACCTGGTCGATAGGCATGAGTACGATATCAATGATCGATTTGCCTGCAATTTTTACATACGATGCATCATGGCGTAATCTGCTGCCGTGACATTCCGGGCAATCTGTTTTCCCGCGATAACGCGATAGCATGACGCGATATTGAATTTTATATGTTTGCTCCTCAAGTTCTTGAAAAAACTGGTTCAATCCATTAAAATATGTGTTTCCTGTCCAAAGCAGTTCCTGTTGTTCTTTAGATAGGTCGGCATATGCCCGGTGTATGGGGAAATCAAATTTTATAGCGGTACGGATCAGACGATCTAGCCAGGCTCTCATTTTTTCTCCCCGCCAGGGAGCTATAGCTCCGTCATAGACTGATTTACTCTTATCCGGAACAACGAGATCAGGATCAATACCAATAATTTTCCCATACCCTTCACATCGTTTACACGCACCAAATGGATTGTTGAAGCTGAAAAAATTTGGAGAAGGTTCTTCAAATGTCAGACCATCCAGTTCAAATTTATCCGAAAAATCTAATCGTTGATCCGCTATTTCGATAGTACAGTGCCCTTTTCCTTCAAAGAAGGCAATTTGTACCGAGTCGGCAATGCGATGGATCGTATCTTCGTCATTGTCCCAATGAATCCGGTCAATGACAATTTCAATCTCATCTTTTGCCAGCGTATCATTTGAAACTTCCGGATCTTCGATGACAGTCTCGATTTTTTGAATTGTTCCACGATAAGACACACGTACAAAACCTTTGTGAAGAAGCAAAGAAAGCTCTTCTTTGAGTTTTCTATCTTTTGTTGGTACCAGAGGACACAGTATGGTTAACGTTGTGTCCATTGGATAGGCTGTTACTTTATCGACAATAGAACTTACTGTGTCTTTGGTAACCTGTTGGCCCGATATAGGTGAATAGGTTTTTCCGATACGTGCGAATAATAATTTCAGGTAATCGTATATTTCTGTTGATGTACCTACTGTCGAACGGGGGTTACTTGTGATGACCTTTTGTTCAATAGCAATAGCGGGAGCAATACCCTTGATGTAGTCCACTTCTGGCTTGTGCATCCGGCCCATGAACTGACGTGCATAGGAAGATAAACTTTCTACATAACGTCGTTGGCCTTCGGCATATAGCGTATCGAATGCCAAAGAAGATTTTCCCGAGCCCGACAGGCCGGTGATGACTACAAGATTGTTCTTAGGAATATTGACATCTATATTTTTTAAATTATTGACCCGTGCTCCTTTGATTTCAATCAAAGACTTGGCATTTCCCACCGATTTTTTCTGCATAACTTACAAAGTTACGCTTTTTTGAGTAGAAGATCAGCGATGTAAAATTAACATTCACGTAATATTGATGTATCAGGAAAGTTGTAGTTTTGGATAGATAAAAAATTTGATTTGATGACAACAAACTTTTTCTTAATTTTATCATAGCTAATCAGAACCTTGTCTTGAACAAATACAAAACATACGACGATTTTGCATTGTTGGCTTTGCTTAAAGCTGGAGATGAAAAGGGTTTTTCTGAAATTTACGATAGATATTGGGCCGTGTTGTATCGACATGCGTACAAATTGCTAAGAGATGAGACCGTGGCTCAGGATATCGTTCAGGAGGTGTTCGTGAATCTATGGGATAAAATAGATGATTTGGATCTGCACAACTCACTCAACTCTTATTTATATGCTGCTGTCCGGAACAAGGTTTTAAATGTTATTCAAAGAGAGAAATACCAAAAAAGATATGTCGAATCCATTATCCATTTTATGAAGACATCGGAAGCGATCACCGATCATGTGCTTCGGGAGAATATGCTTCAGGAAAAGATAGAAAAGGAAGTTGCGCACCTACCCGCAAAGATGAGACATATTTTTGAAATGAGTAGGGTTCATCACCTCTCGCACAAAGAAATAGCTGTGAAACTGGAGCTCTCCGATAAAACGGTAAAAAAGCAAATTAACAATGCTATCCGTATCCTTCGTTTTAAATTAAGCAGTTTCTTATCATTACTTATCTGGTTGAGCTCGTTCTAGATGAAGATAATTACCGGTAAAGTTTAAAAACACAAGAACGTGTTATTATTTCTCAAAATGACGCATTCTTCCGTTTTGCAATAACCTAATTTGCCGAAGGCGTTACTGAAAGTGCTTGTAATTTGTCATACATAGAATAACTTTTAGCAGGTATGAGGAAGCAAATTGTGTATTAAATGTTTATTCATTTATCTTTATGGTATGAAAATCTTGTTAATAGAAGATGAGATTACTCTCAATAAAAATATTTGTGAGGCCCTTTTGGCTGAGAATTTTGCAGTCGAAAGTGCTTTTGATGGTTTTTTGGCAGAAAGATTTCTCAAAAAAGAAGCTTTTGATTGTGTGATAATGGACGTTAATCTGCCCAAGAAAAACGGATACGATTTATGTCGAGAATTTCGGGAGTATAACTCTCAGACTCCTGTCCTGATACTTAGCGCCTTTGACGAGCTTGAAGATAAAATACAAGGTTTTGACAGTGGTGCAGATGATTATCTTACCAAACCATTTTTTATGAAAGAGCTGATTATGCGTATAAATTCACTTATCAATAGAAGCGTGAACAAGACTGGAAACAACTCTAAAAGTATAATTATTGCCTCTGATATTACGATAAACACAGCTCAGAAAAAAGTTAAAATAAAAGATCAGGAAATTCAGCTCACACCTAGGGAGTACCAGATTTTGGTAAAGCTTTGTGAAAATCGTGGAGAGATTGTCTCAAAAAACGATTTGATAAAAGAAATCTGGGGAACCTCACTTGATATTAATACCAATACGATTGAGGTTTACGTCAATTTTTTGCGGAACAAAATTGACAAGCCCTTTGGAAAAAATACTATTAAAACCAAAATCGGTTATGGGTATTATTTGGATACAGAATGAAGATCAGAGACAAAATACTTTTTTACTTTTCGAGTACGGTGATTATACTTTCTGCCGCATCCTTTGTGATTGTTTTTATTTTGTTTTCAGAACATCGTGAAGAAGAATTCCAACAACAACAGGCTTCAAAAATCAGACATACAGTCGAACTCATTAAAGAATTCGGTAAAATAAGTGCTGAAATTTCACTATTACTTGATAAACAGGATATTCATGACTTTTATGATGAAAAAATACTCATTTATGACAACAATAAGGAACTCATTTTTTCCAGTATTGATAGTCTTCAGATTATGAAATCCGACGCTATTCTCCACGGCTTATCCGTTTCAAATAACTGGATTGAAACCAAAGAAGATGGTTATGATTTAATTGGGGTTTATGTGGAGAATAATTCTAAAGGATACTACGGAATCAGCAAAGCATATGACTACTTTGGGTACTCCAAAAAAGATTTTCTCCAGAAAGTACTTATTGGAATCTTCCTCGCTATTGTATTTATCGTTCTTTTGGTTTCATTTTATTTATCAAACATTATCGCTAAGCCGATTTCTGAACTGACAAAAAAAATCGAAAATTATGATTTGAGTGATGACAAAAACCAACCTCTAAAACTCAAAACCATGACTTCCGAATTAAAGGATTTATCCGAAAAATTCAACAAACTTCTAAAGCGAACTAATGATGCTTTTTTGTTTCAAAAACATAGTATTCAGCATATTTCTCACGAACTGAAAACCCCAATTGCGGTATTAGTTTCCGAACTTGAAAAAATAGGACAACAAAACGATATTGAACAAATAAAATCCGAACTTAATGATCAGACCCAAAAAGCAAAATCACTCGGTAATATTATCGATGTATTGCTTCAAATCTCAAAAATAGAAGCTGGACAGGAAATTACAAAAACTTATCTCAGAACTGATGATATTGTATTTAATTGTATTGCAGAAGTCAATACACTTTACCCCGATTTTAGTTTTGAGGTAAATTTTATTCCGAACAACTTGAGCGAGAGAATCTTAAACATTCAGGCCAACGAGTCGCTAGTCAAACAAGCTTTTTTGAATTTACTGATAAATGCTGTTCATTATTCGGATAATCAAAGAGCAAAAGTAACTTTTAATGGCGCGTCTGATATACTTACAGTTGTTATTTCAAACTCAGGGAAAATACTTTCAGAAGATGAACAAAAGTTTGTTTTCTCTCACTTTTTTAGAGGAAAAAATGCTCAAAACCAACAAGGTTTTGGACTTGGATTAGTGCTTGCTCAAAGGATTTTTGCGATCCACAATGCAGTAATAAAATACCACTCAAAAGAAAATATCAAAAATATTTTTAGTGTAGAATTTCTTCAACTTTAAGCTAAATTTTATATTCTTTAAGCTCTTTTTAAGGTCAATACATTCACTTTTGTAACATTCAAAATGTTGCAGAATGAAACAAATACTTTTCTTATATGTTGGTTTGGCTCTTGGTTTCGGGCTGCAAGCGCAGGAAGCGCTTAAATTATCACGGGAAGAAGCAGAAACAATGTTTTTGCAGAACAATCTCCTCTTAATTTCCGAAAAGCTCCATATCGAAAGCCAAAAAGCAGAAGTCATCCAGGCTAAACTATGGCCTAATCCTGAATTTTTGATAAGCGAGATTAATCTTTGGAAGACCGCAAGTGTAGAGCCCTCCCCGCCTTTTTTTGGCAATGTCGGGAGAAATCAACAAGTCGCTTTTGAATTAAATCAATTAGTCCGAACAGCAGGAAAACGCAAAAAGCTCATCGCTTTGGAGGAGGTCGATGTTTCAAAAGCGGAGCAGTATTTTGAAGATTTGTTAAGAGTTCTGAAGCTCGAACTTCGCAACCAGCTAACCGAATTACAATATGTTCAGCAGTCTGTAAAAGTTCATCAAAACTTGATTGAAAACATTTCGATATTGACCAATGCCTACCAAAATCAACTGAACAAAGGCAATATTTCAAAGGCAGAGTATATTCGGTTAAAGGCACAGGAACTCGAAATCAACAAAGAGATTTTGGAGCTTACCCGTCAATCCAACAAAATCCAAAAAGTGCTCAAATTATTACTCCGTGTCAATCCTGCGGTTGTTATCGAAATCACAGGTGACGGATTTGTAAAAGACCCTAAACCTTATCAGTCTGTTTTCATTGAGCAGATTGCCGAACATGCCAAAGAGAATCGCCCCGATTACAAATTGGTTTTGTTGGAAGAGGACTATTCCAATAAACTATTGGCATACGAAAAAGCACAGCGTGTGCCTGATTTAAAATTCGGCATGAATTACGACCGCAATGGAAGCACAATGCTCGATTTTGTCGGGGTCGGGGTTTCCTTTGATTTGCCGTTTTTCAACCGTAACAAAGGAGGCATAAAGAAAGCTCAAATAAGTATTGAAAACGCCAAAGTTCTGAAAGAGCAAACGGTGCTATCTATCGAAAACGAAATCTTTCTATCCTATAAATCATTGCAACAGGCTATTGATTTTCTGAATAAAATCGATACGGATTATGAAGCAGATTTAGATTTGCTGTTGGAGAATTATACCAAAAACTTCACTTCCCGAAACGTGAGTATGTTGGAATATTTCGACTTTATGGACGCTTATCTGAATAACAAAAGAATCATACTCGAAGCCCGAAAAGAGGTTAATGAGAAAGCAGAAGAACTCAATTATTCATTAGGAAAAGACCTTTAATCCACAATCATAAAAAAGATGAAAAAATATTTTTTACCTATTTCCATTATCCTGTTGCTCACAGGCTGTCAGAATAGAGAAGAATTTAAGGCAATTCAGAGAGAAAAATTCTGTCTGAACGAAAAAAACAAAAGCATTACCGAAATCACAACGACCGAAAAACAAGCTGTTACGGAGGGAATTCATCTCATAGGAAGCATAGAATCCAACCCCGACAAGGTTGTGCATTTTGTCAGCCTTGTGGACGGAACTATTTCCAATACGTATTTTTCTTTGGGAGACGCTGTAACCAAAGGACAGGTTTTGGCAGAAATGCAAAGTACGGAATTGAGTTCGCTTCAGGCGGAACTACGTTCGCTCAAAGCACAGATTGAAGTTGCAAAAGTAGATTTGAGTGCCAAGGAACAAATGTTTAAAGACGGAATTTCGTCAAACAGAGATTTGATTGAAGCTCAGAATAATCTTCGGGTCTTGGAATCCGAAAAGCAAAAAACGGAAAACAATTTGAGTCTTTACAGTGCAAACAGCACGAAAAACGTATTTCAGATTAAAGCACCCGCTTCAGGAATAATCACAGCCAAAAATATCAATTCGGGAACAACTGTAACCAACGAGGGAGAACCTCTTTTTTCAATTTCCGATTTGAATAATGTGTGGGCTATGGCAAATATCTATTCAACGGATATTGCTCATATGAGCAAAGGAATGGAGGTTGAAATCAAAACACTTTCTTATCCTGACGAAATTTTCAAAGGAAAAATTGACGTGATTTCGCAAGTTTTGGACGAAAATGCAAAAGTGCTGAAAGCCCGCATTGTATTAGATAACGAGAAATTTAAGTTAAAACCCGGAATGATAGCTGACATAATTGCTTTAAAAAAAACCGACAAGCAGAAATTAGCCGTTCCGACTTCGTGTTTGGTGTTTTTCAACGGAAAAAATTACGTTTTGGTTTACAAAGACGACTGCGATATTGAAGCTCGTGAAGTTACGCTACTCACCAAAGGAAACGGGATAACCTATATCGAAAGCGGATTAGAAGAAAACGAAAAAATCATTACCAAAAACCAGCTTTTGATTTTTGAAGCTCTCCATAACTAATCAACTAATTATTTCAAAATGCAAAAATTCATTCAAAATATAGTTGCTGTTTCGCTGAAAAATCCGATTATAATTTTTTTCCTTACGGGATTATTGGTCGTTGTGGGCATTATCAGCTTAAAGCATACACCTATTGAAGCCTTTCCCGATGTAACCAATACCAGGGCAAGAGTTATCACGCAATGGTCGGGAAGAAGTGCGGAAGAAATCGAAAAATTTGTAACGCTTCCGATAATGAAGCAGATGAATACCATTCCGAAAAAGACGGAAGTACGTTCTATTTCTCTGTTCGGATTGTCGGTGGTTACTGTAATTTTTGACGATGATGTCGATGATTTTTATGCCCAGCAATATGCCTCAAACCGTTTGCAGGGAATTGACCTTCCCGATGGAGCAGAAGCCAAAATCGAACCACCTTACGGAGCTACAGGAGAGATTTTCCGCTACGTTATCCGTAGTAATAGACCTGTCAAAGAAATAACCGCCATTCAGGACTGGGTAATCGAACGGGAATTGGTTTCCGTTGCAGGAGTAGCCGACATAGTGAGCTTTGGAGGAGAAGAAAAAATTTACGAAATCAAAATCAATCCGACAGAATTGGCGAATTATGATTTATCTCCTTTAGATGTGTATGAAGCCGTTTCAAAAAGTAATATTAATGTAGGCGGAGATGTTATTGAAAGAGGTTCGCAGGCTTATGTGGTTCGTGGTGTTGGCCTTTTGGAAAAAACAGAAGACATTGAAAATATCCTGATTGAAGTTCGGGGCAATACACCGATTTTGGTAAAGCACGTAGCACAGGTTGAAATTTCTGCCAAGCCAAGATTGGGACAAGTCGGACTACAAGACGAAGATGATTTGATTCAGGGCGTTGTAATTATGCTTCGTGGCGAAAACCCGGATGAAGTAATACCAAGGTTGAAAGACAAAATCGAAGAGCTGAACAATACCATTCTTCCGAAAGACGTAAAAATAGAGTCTTTTATCGACCGTACAGAATTGGTAAATGCTACCGTAAACACCGTTGCCAAAAATATTGCAGAGGGAATTTTCCTTGTTTCGGTTATCGTTTTTATCTTTTTATATAATTGGCGGACGACTGTAATTGTGGCTTCCGTTATTCCGCTTTCGTTCCTATTTGCTATTATGATGTTGCGGATTCAGGGCTTGCCTGCCAATCTGATTTCAATGGGTGCAATTGACTTCGGATTGCTTTTGGAGGGAACACTCGTTATTGTCGAAACCATCTTTGTGGCAATGGAAAAAAAGGCACATAAAGTAGGAATGCCGGTATTTAATAAAATGTCAAAATCGGGGCTAATCAAAAAAAGTGCAGGAAGTGTCGCAGGATACATTGTCTTTGCACAAATTATCCTGATTGTCGCCCTTATTCCGATTTTCTCATTCCAAAAAGTAGAAGGCAAAATGTTTTCACCTCTCGCTTTTACCTTAGGATATGCACTTTTAGGCTCACTGATTTTGAGTATTACATACGTTCCTGTAATGTGTAGATTTTTGCTTCGTAAAAACATTGTCGAAAAAGAGAATTTTATATCGAGGTTTTTCAAAAACACGATGTACACACTATTCCAATGGAGTGCCAAGTATAAAAAAGCAACTATTTTCGGGTTTATTGCTCTGATTGCCATTTGTGGTATCCGCTTTATGAATTATGGAACAGAGTTTATCCCGAAACTGAATGAGGGAGCATTGTATGTAAGAGCTACACTTCCGAATAGTGTCAATCTTCAGGAATCTACCCGTTTGGCTAAAGAAATGAAAGACAAAATCAGGGGTTTTGAAGAGGTGAAATTTGTCTTAAACCAAGTTGGAAGACCTAATGACGGAACAGACCCGACAGGCTTTTTCAATATTGAATTTCATATCCAACTTTATCCCGAAAATGAATGGAAAAGCAAAATTTCAAAAGACGAGTTTATCGAGGAAATGCGGAAGGAATTACAGACCTATCCCGGTATTGTTTTCGGATTCAGTCAGCCGATTCAGGATAATGTGGAAGAGTATGTGGCTGGTGTTAAGAGTTCATTGGTCGTAAAAATTTTCGGAAATGATTTGTTCAGACTTGAAGAATATGCAGACCAAGTGGCAGACGCTATCCGAAATGTAGAGGGAATCGAAGATTTGAATGTGTATCGAAATATCGGGCTTCCTGAACTTCGTATTCAGCTCCACGACCACAAAATGGCTCGGTACGGAGTAGATATGACTAATGCGCAGGCTGTTGTGGAAATGGCAATTGGGGGGAGTGCCGTTACCACATTCTATGAAGAAGACAGAATGTTTGACGTGCGTATTCGTTTTGCTAAAGAATACCGCGATGACGATGAAAAAATCGGAGATATTCTCATTCCGACCGAATCGGGTACAAAAATCCCATTAAGGGAGATAGCGACCATCAGCTATATCACAGGACCGACGTTTATTTATCGTGAAGGAAGTAGTCGGTATATAGCTGTCGGGTTTAGCATAGAGGGGCGGGATTTGGGAAGCACCATTGCGGAAGCAAAAGCCAAAGTAGCCGAAAAGACGAATATTCCTGAAGAAAACAAAGTAGTTTGGGCAGGAGAATTTGAAAGTAAAGAAAGGGCAACAGCCCAATTAGCGGTTATCGTTCCAGCTGTTTTGTTGCTTATTCTGTTTTTGTTGTATTTCAATTTCGGAACGGTTAAAGATACGCTTATAGCCTCAAGTACGATTCCATTTGCCTTTATCGGGGGATTTATTTCGCTTTGGCTTACGGGAACGGTTTTCGGAATTTCAGCAGGAATCGGGTTTATCATTCTCTTTGGGGTGAACACCATAAACAGTATCATTCTCATCGCAGTAATGAAAGATAATCTACGAAAAATGAATCTGAAAGAGGCTGTTTCAAAGGGGGTTCATGATCGAATCCGCCCGATTGTAATGATCGCTCTAATGGGTTCATTAGGGTTACTGCCCGCTGCACTTTCATCAGGAATGGGTTCAGAAATTCAGAAACCACTAGCAATTATGATTGTAGGAGGATTACTGATTTGTATGATACTGTCCCTTACGGTGTTACCGCATATTTTTAATTGGAGTTATCGAAAAGAAGATTTGAAAAAAATGAAAAACAACTCTAAATTTTAAGAAAAGGACTATACCGTCTTTAGTACATATTTCACGTACACCAATAATTTTTAGATTAGCGATAAAAATACAAAAAAATCTACTACCTACCGCCACTTCGATTGTCATACCCTTACAACACCGCAAAAGGTATGGATGAGATCAAAATAAGAGAAATACTACAGCGATATCAGGAGGGAAAATGCTCGGATGAGGAGAGGGCGTGGATAGAGTCCTGGTATCTACAGTTTATGGACGATTCGGAGACCGAAGATCTGGATACATCCAATATGAGCCATGCTAAGCGAAAAATCTGGAGTAGTATCTTATCAGAACGTTCCGTAGCACATTCTAAACGCTATCTATATCCAAAAGTAGCCGCTGCAGCCGCAGTGCTTTTGGTCATGGGGATAGCCTTCTATTTGTTCCGGAACAATTCAGAGGTACAACAGCAAGAGATTGCTGCGCAAGAAGAAATTATCAGGCCGGGGGGCAACAATGCTTACCTGACACTTGCTGATGGAAAAAAAATCAACCTTACGGACATGCAGGAAGGGATGACATTGGAGCAGGCTGGTATGAAGATAGTTAAGAGGTCCAATGGCGAGCTGGTCTACGAGATTTCAAATAGCTCCGCCACCGGAGATCGCCTGGGAAGTAACACGATAGAAACACCTGTAGGTGGGCAATATCAAGTTGTGCTCCCCGATGGAACCAAGGTTTGGCTAAATTCATCGTCATCATTGGAATATCCGGTGACATTTGCTGCTAACGAGCGGAAAGTCACACTTAATGGGGAAGCATATTTCGAGGTCCGATCGAATAAGAAAAAGCCTTTCAGGGTGATCTCGGAAGGTCAGACGGTAGAGGTGCTCGGCACGAAATTCAACGTTAATACGTATAAAGATGAGCCTGCCGTGAAGACTACCTTGTTGGAAGGAAGTGTAAAAGTCTCTTTAGCAACTATTTCGAAAATACTTCGTCCCGGAGAGCAAGCATCAATTGTCGGCCAGAATATAGAAATCAGTTCAGTAGATACCGAGCAGGTAGTGGCATGGTATAAAGGAGATTTCGTGTTCGACGGCGCCGAGCTAAAGAATATTATGCGGCAAATCAGTCGTTGGTACGACGTAGAAATTATCTATCAACATGATGTGGGTGATATAAAGTTTGGTGGCTCCATTTCAAGATCTAAAGACATACAGGAAGTTCTTAAAGTACTTTCAATGACCAAAGGTGTAAACTTTAAAGTGGAAGGAAGGAGGGTATTGGTGATGCTATAACATATACGATATATAGGCAGATCCTATACAAAATGAAAAACGGGAACGTTGTAGCGCCCCCGTCTCAAGTATTGGATCCCTAAAAATACCGAGAGTGTCTAAACAATTAAGTATTAAAAAGAAACCTATAACAAATGTATAAAAATTATGCAAAAGGAGGAAGGCGGTTCTATGCCCTACCAATTGGCAAGCCACCCCTATCTTGGCAAAGATATCCTTCTCAAAAATTAAAGCCATTACTTATGCGGGTTAAGTTAACTTGTTTTTTTCTTTTGATTGTCTTTTTGCAGATATCTTTTGCCTCTAGAGCACAGTATATCACATTAATGAAAAGCAATATCAGTCTCCAGGAGTTGTTTAAAGAAATAAAAAAACAGACTGGCTATGATTTTGTGTATAAATATGACCTCGTAACCAAAGGGAAGAAGGTAAATATCAATGCCATTCGTAAATCTCTTAAAGAAGTTTTGGACGAAAGTTTTGTAAACCAGCCTTTCAGCTATTCAATCGAAAGTAATACGGTAATTGTTTTTCCTAAAGATGAACGTCGCTCAGACGTTTCCTTCCAGATTGTCCAGGACGATGTAAGAGGTATGGTGACCGATGCTACAGGCAAACCTCTGGCGGGGGCAACAATACGTAACTTATCCGATGGCAGCACCACTGTAAGTGATGCCGAAGGAAATTTTGTGCTGCGGCAGGCAAGGGAAAATGCGATATTGCAGGTGACTTTTGTGGGCTATGAACAGGCAGAAGTGAATATCGGAAATAAAAAGATATTAACAATTGTACTCCAAGAACAACAATCATCCTTGAATGAAGTCATGGTTGTGGGATATGGCGTTCAAAAGAAAGAGCTGGTGACCAGTGCGATAGGGAGTTTTAAAGTAAAAGATGAAGATGTACGTCAGGTCGCCAGTCCTACGCGCCTGTTGGAAGGACGGATTGCGGGAGTTAATGTATCAATGGGCTCGGGCAACTTAGCGTCTGGTGAGCGTATTACTATTCGGGGAACCTCATCCATAAGCGCTGGTAATAATCCGCTATATGTCGTCGATGGTGTACCGATCAATACCTCCGGAATGTCGATGTTCAATTTTGGTGAATCATACAGCCCTTTGGCAGCCTTCAATCATGCCGACATCGAATCCATTGAGATATTAAAAGATGCGGCTTCGGCGGCCATATATGGTTCACGTGCCAGCAATGGCGTTGTACTCATCACCACCAAATCAGGAAAAGCGGGACGTTCAGATATTCGTATCAACATGACTACTGGCTTTAGCAATTTTGCAGATAAGGACAAGATCACGCTGGCCAATTCGGACCAGTATGTTGCTGTTTATAATGCGGGGGTCGATAATTACAACAGGCAGTACGGACGGCAGATCGGAGATTCCGACTACAAGATTCGTATTCAGAATCCTTTCTCTGGTATGCCCGACACAGATTGGCTCGGACTAATAACACAAACGGGCTATTTTCAAAATTACGATGCAGCACTATCGGGAGGGAATGCTAAGACCACCTATTATTTTGGATTGGGTCTAACAGACCAGGAGGGTATCATCCGGAATAATTCTATCCGGAAGTATAACCTTAATAGCAAAGTCAGTCACAAATTCAACGATTGGTTGGAGGTAGGAACCAATAATATGGGCAACTTTATTAAGAATAACCAGGTTCCGGGAGCTAACCTCGGTTCGACCATTATTGCCCGTGCAATCGAGCAGCGACCATTTGACCGTCCGTTCAAGCCTAACGGAGATTATTACGTAGGCGGTACGGACGAACTGACCCGCCACAATGCGGTGCAGATCTTGAATGAGCAGGTCGCTTATGTAGACAACTATAGGTATCTGGGGACCTATTATGGGCAGGCCAACTTCTTAGATAAGTTTTCTTTTCGGTCATCCTTCAGTGCAGATATTGGTTATGCATACGATTATACCTATTACAATCAGAACCATCCCTATGGAACCGGTGTAGGAAGACTAGCAGAGTATAACAGGCTCATTCAAAATCTGGTATTCGACAATGTATTAAATTACAATGACTCGTTTGGAGACCTGATTTTAAGCGCGATGGTCGGTCATTCGTATCAGCAGCAAATGACGCGCAGTACTTTTATTGATGCACGGGGATTCCCTACACCTTCTATGCGTGTGGTATCCGTAGCCTCTGAAATTTTTGATGGTAGCGGTAGTATTGGCGAGTACGCCTTAGAATCCTATTTTGGTCGGGGTACTTTATCCTATCAGGATAAATATATGATGACAGCTACCCTTCGGGCAGACGGCTCCTCCAAGTTTCATCGGGACAATCGTTGGGGATATTTCCCTTCCATTTCCTTTGGTTGGAATGTTTCCAAAGAGGAGTTTATGGGCGATAATAACAATGACGTGAAGATAAGGGCGAGCTATGGTAAAACCGGAAACCAGGAGGGAATCGGGCAGTACGCCTATCAGGCACTGATGGCGGGTGGACAGAACTACGGCAACCAAAGTGGTATTTCCGTCACCTCATTTGGAAATGAAGACCTCAGGTGGGAGAAAGCCGATCAATATGATGTCGGTTTCGATATCTCGTTCTTACAACGGAAATTGAATGTATCCTTTGATGCTTACTATAAGAAGACTACAGACTTGCTGTATAGCATGCCCATACATGCGACAACCGGTATGACAACCATCACCAGCAATATAGGTTCCATGCTCAACAAGGGGTTAGAATTAAGTGTCAATACGGATATTCCGTTAGGCCAGGTGACCTGGAGGTCGGCATTTAATATTGCGCACAATACCAATAGGATCACTTCATTGTTGGAAGATGATGTGCCTATCTCGATCGGTGACAACCGGGCACTTAAGATTGGACAAAGTATAGGTGCTTTCTACCTGTTCGATTGGGAGGGGCTGTATCAATACGATGGTGAGGTGCCACAAGAGCAATTTGATTTAGGAGTACGTGCCGGTGATGTCAAATGGCGTGATGTCGACGGTAATAATATTATCAATGACAACGACCGGGTTGTCGTTGGAAACTCCAATCCAAAGTTTGCAGGGGGATGGAACAATAGTTTCAACTACAAAGGTTTCCAACTTGATGTCATGTTGACTTATATGTATGGCACCGATGTCTATGCACAATGGAAATCTACGGGTATGGCCAATCTCGCGGCGACTTTTGCTAAAGATCTGACCTATGTCGAACATGCATGGACTGGTCCTGGTTCGACAAATGTCTATCCCAGACCGTTGATCGGACATACGCATAACAACAAGAACTCCACCCGTTTTCTGGAAGACGGTTCGTTCATCAGACTTCGGGCGTTGACTTTAGGATACAACTTTGCGAAAGATGTGCTGAGGCCATTAAAGTTGAATGGTCTGCGCCTGTTTACAACCGTAGATAATTTGTTTTTGCTGACGAATTATTCAGGATGGGATCCCGAGGTTAATAATAATCTGGATCCACGCTATTATGGGGTTGACCTTTTCGGTGTACCACAGCCACGCACGTTCAGTTTTGGTGTTAATATTAATCTTTAGTCTTATGAAGAAATTTGGAAAATACATATATGTGGGCATGAGCATGATCTTTTTATTAGGCTCATGTGCAGACAGACTGGATCTGTATTCCCATTCGGCGATGTCTCCGGATGCTGTGACACCCAATGATATTCCCGCTCTTCGGATGGGAATGTATAACAATATGCAGAATGATCCGGGTACACACAATTTTATCCTGTTTGACCTGCTTGGAGGGGATTTGCAGGGTGGAGCAAATACATCGCCTCTGAATCTGATAAACAGCATACTTTCACCGCTGCAATCGATTATAGGTCGTGGGTGGAACGGTTACTACAGCTCGCTCTTCCAGGTCAACAACATCATTGCTACCTGTGAAGATTTGCCCGAAAGTGCTATGCGGAATTTAGCATTGGGTGAAGCCTATTATTTTAGAGCGCTGACTTACTATAGTCTCGTGACACGTTGGGGTGATGTCCCTTTGTTGCGCGAAAATACATTAGAAAAACCATTCCGTGCTCCCAAGGAAGAAGTCTGGCAATTTATTGAAGAGAACCTCGTTGAAGCTGCGAAATATCTTGGTGATGCACAGTCTTATTACTATGTGTCCAAAGACGCTGTAACCGCACTACAAGCACGGGTCTTTCTGGTACAAGGTAAGAAACCTCAAGCCGCCGTCGCCGCAGAAAGTCTGATTGGGAAATATGCCCTCGACAGCTTTGAAAAGATTTTTCGAAAAGCAGCAAATACAGAAATCATTTTTGCTTTTGAAAATCTATCGGAAGAATCGTCTATCAATATCTCCGATTTGTTTTATTCCTATGCCCATCCGAATAAGGGTCAGGGTAACTATCGCCTGCCGCAGGAGACGGTCAACTTATTTACATCGCAGGATAAACGCCGGAATATGACTATTGTGAATATTGCCGGAACGGATTGTGTGAATAAATACCCCAGCGGACAGACCGGGAGAGATCCGGTGATTATCTCCCGGGTAGCTGAGATGTATTTGATTTCAGCGGAAGCACAAGGGTTGAATAGCGGTTTAGACCGTTTGAACCAATTGCGTGTTCATCGGGGACTATCCCCGGTCTCACCAGCTTCTGAGCCCGATTTTTTGGATGCGGTATTGAAGGAAAGGCAGATGGAACTTCTCGGAGAGAATTTTAGATATTATGATTTGGTACGTACCGGCAAAGCAGTAGCAGAACTGGGAATTTTACCTTATCAAACTGTACTACCTATACCGGGCAATGAATTGCAACGTAATACCAATCTGGTGCCTAATCCTAATTATTAAGATAATGGATATGAAAAAACTAAAAATAATACTTCCGTTCATCAGCTTCTTAGGACTAGTGCTGATGAGCATGGCTTGCAGCAACAAGGAAGAGCTGATACAACCTTACGAGAGCTATACCGCTATACCTAAGACTACCGTAGGGAATGCTATCACGGATCGCACAGACTTGGTGGCCAGCATCAGTTTGGACACTTCGTATACGGTCACGACAGGCGTGGAAGCTACCGAAATCCAATACCTTTCATCAACAGGACTATCGATGAAGGCCTTTATTTTTGAAATCGATCTATCTCATCCGAATGTGAAAATCGAAGTCTCGACACCTAATAACCAACCGGCTTTTGGCCTGCAGCAAATGACGAAGCAGGCGAAGTATGAAGATGCCGCAGGGCATAAGGTATGGGCAGGGATCAATGCCGATTTTTTCAATACCACGAATGGTACTCCACAGGGCGTATTGCATAAAGAAGGTGTAGCGATCAAAACTTCCGTTACCGATGCGGTCAATACCTTCTTCGGCATCACTTCCGATGGAAAGGCCGTGATAGGCGATCAGGACGAGTACGCTATCATCAAAAACACCCTGCAGGAAGCTGTGGGTGGCCGGGTTACATTGCTCAAAGACGGTATTGCTCCACCACAAACAGATAAGAAGCTGGAACCGCGCACAGGTATTGGTGTAAATCAAGAAGGGACAAAAGTATATATGTTTGTCGTTGACGGCCGCCGCTTTCATTATTCCAATGGGATGAACTACGACGATATGGCGAAGATTATGGCTGCCCTGGGCGCATATGATGCCATCAACCTAGATGGCGGAGGTTCCAGTACGTTCTTTATCCGGAATACACCCGGGTTTGACGACGACCGATTTGTGCTCCGGAACTGGCCATCCGATAATGGAGGAGCCGAACGTGCCGTCGCCAATGGTTTGCTCATTATTTCTACAGCAGATTAAAAACAACGATCATGAAAAAATCAATAATATATTATCTATTTACGTTGGCTGTGTTTTCTTTAGTGATGGTTGCCTGCCAGAAAATAGATGTGGAAAGTTTTACACCTGAAGACCCGTCCATCAATTTTGACCAACAACAAGTTACCGTCGGTAATGATGTGGAAGAAATCGAATTGGAAATAAACGCGAACTTGCCCTGGCGTATCCGTACGGATGCTGCGTGGATAACATTGATCAAGGCAAATGGGGCAGCAGGAGAAAAGGCGAAGATTGCCGTGCAGCGTAACAGAACGACCGAAGAGCGGACCGCTCATATCATCGCCTATATTACGGATGCGTCGCAGGCAGAACTGTTACTTACACAAGCGGCAGGCGACCCGCCACCAGACTATACACGTCACTTTTATGTGAAAACAAGCGGTACAGTTGGCAATGACGGTCTTTCCTGGGGTACTGCTACAACTTTGGATGAAGCACTGGACAGAGTAGCCGATGGTGATATTATCCATATCGCGGCAGGTACATATGTGCCAACAAAAGCTCTTACCGGAGGAGTAACAAGTGATCTGAAAGATCACACCTTTGAGATTCGTACTAATGTGCAGATTATAGGAGGTTATCCCGTCAACGCACAGGATAATGCAGTAGCTGACCCTGAAAATAACCCGACTATTCTAAGTGGTAATTTAGGATCCGATAAGGCTCGACATGTAGTTGCGGTCACTGCGGTGAAAGTAGCAGATCATGAAGTTTCCTTAGAAGGTTTGACGATTCGTGATGGAAATGCCGGTGGCTCAGGGAATGTTGCAGTCAATGGAACAAATTTCAGCCGGGCACATGGAGGAGGAATAATCATCGGGAATGCAAATGTGCTTATAGACAATTGTCAGATTATAGAAAATACAACAGCTAACCATGCTGCTGGTATGTATATAACAAACCAGGCGGTGGTCACGATTAAAAATAGTAGTATTAGCAAAAATAGTGCATCTATAGCAGCTTCGAACGGTGGTGGTATATGGAACGATGGCTCGACACTGTACATGTATAACTCGACCGTGAGCGAGAACAGGATCGGCGGTGTTGGTGGAGGAATATATGCGTTGAATACCACACGGACCACATACACCTATATGTACAATGTGACGATCTCCAACAATGTGACAGGAATATTTGGACAGAATAGTGCCGCTCCCGGGTATTATGGACGCGAACTCTCGGAAGGGGTGATGGTCAACTGTACGATCTATGGGAATACCGCAGGCGGTACTGGTGCAGGTGGAGGTATTCGCATGCACGGTGTGGCTAAGCTAAACGTTTTCAGTTCTACCATAACCAACAATGCAGGAGGAACGGGGAGCGGCATTGATATGTCAGCTACCGGACCGAATGAAGTAAACCTCTTTAATACCATTGTAGCCGGAAATACGGGTGCTGCTGCGCAAACCGCCGGTAGCGGAATCACCGTTTCAACCAGCATTGTCGGAAGTAATGTGTATGATGCAGATGGTGCGGTGGTAGCAGGGGCTACCTTTGATGCCACAACCATGCTGGGCAGTTTAGGTGACCATGGCGGACATACGAAAACCGTGTTGCCTACAGGGACAGGTAATCCAGCTACGCAATATGGATTAAGCCTGTTGCAGCTACAGCTCTTGTCGATCAACCATGATTTGGAGGAAGACTTTGTGGCACAGGATCAGAATAACAAGAGTCGCGCCGGCAAAACTGTCATGGGAGCAGCTCTTCCTTTATAAAAGAAATAATATTTTAAAACCTATAAGATTTGAAAAAGTCTTATAGGTTTTTATCTTTATAGGAATTAAACAGACAAAGATGAAACCAGCTTACCACTTGATTTTAGGATTATTGTTTATCGTTTTCGGAGATGCAGCTTATGCGCAGGTCCCAATTATTCCGTATCCCAATAAGGTTGAAATAAAAGGAGGGATGGTAGATATGACACAGGGAGCACGTATAACGGGTACATCCAGGTACAAGCCCTATCTGAAAGAAATGTTGGCCACCGAGTTTGGCATGACGACAGACAAAGGTATAGTAATAAAATTGACTGTTAAGGCGGATAAAGCTAGCAACCAGGAAGCCTATG
>JBEBVG010000038.1:0-23080 GCA_040392845.1 Sphingobacterium sp.
GTTCTTTTGTTTAGTTTAAATGTTTGCCCATCCAGTTGTCAATACATCAACAAGATGCATGGTCTTAATAGGAATATGATGTTTATCTATATAAGCTTGTAATTGAAGTAAACATGACGCATCTGTAGAAATGATGTAATCCGCCTGTACAGCCTGCGCATGTCTAACTTTTTCGGCAGCCATAGCTACTGAGATACCCTCAAATCTGACCGAAAATGAATAACCGAAACCACAACATGTTTCCTGATCCTGAACTTCAATAAGTTCTAACCCACCTACGTGGGATAACAATTTTCGCGGTTCCTTCTTGATATGGCATTCACGTAGTGCTGAACAGGAATCATGGTATACAGCAGTACCTATTAATTCCGCGCCGAAGTATTCTTTTTTCATCACATTGACTAAAAAGTCTGATATTTCAAAAATGTGACGTTGTATATTTCTACATCTATTATGTTCGATAGAATTTGTAAACAAATCGTTATAGCCTTTCCGAACCATTCCTGTGCATGAAGCTGATGGTGATACGATATATTTATCACCGTCAAAATTTTTAAGAAAGTGAAGCCCTATCTTTTTTGCCTCGTCCCAAAAGCCAGCCTGATAAGGAGGTAGTCCACAACATGTTTGCTGCGGATTGTAGGAGACTTTGCAGCCCGCTTTTTCCAATAATTTTATTGTATTAAAAGCGGTGTCCGGACAAAGTTGATCCACAATGCAAGGAACAAATAGCTCTACTTCTTTACTCATTTCCAAAATTACGATTTCAGATGCCTATTGAATTTTAACATGCGCAACATCAAAAGTAGGCTCAATATAAAAAAAATAGATAAAGATAAAGCTGAAAACCTGATATTATGTGTAATCTGTTCAATAAAACCAAAACTAAATAAGCCTAAGACAATAGCAAGCTTCTCTGTAACATCATAAAAGCTAAAAAAAGAAGTCGTGTCCTCCAGATCCTCCGGCAACAGTTTAGAATACGTAGACCTCGATAAGGACTGTATCCCTCCCATGAGCAGGCCAACCATAACGGCCAGGATATAAAACTGTATTTCATTATTTAAGAAATATGCAGAAATACAGATACATATCCATAGAAAAATAACGCCCATCAAAACGACAATATTGCCCAGCGTACGCGTTAGGATAGACATCAGATAAGCTCCTCCTATAGCGACCAGCTGAATACAGATAATCGTTGCAATCAATTTGGTCGTTCCCAAATGAAGAGTTTTTTCTCCAAAAGCCGACGCTACAATCATAATCGTCTGGACGCCTACCGCGCTGAAGAAGAATGCCGGCAGAAATTTTTGAATACTTTCGATGTTTTTAATTCTATTTCGAACATCCTTGAATTCTTTCTTAACGCGTCCCAACAGGGTCAGTCCTCCACCGACAGAAGGGCTGTTTTCAGGTAGTGCCCGGAAAGGTATCTGGGAAAAACCTAACCACCACAAACCGACTAAAAAGAAAGAAATACGAGCCGGGAGCGAAGCATCTTCAATACCGAACCATTCTTTTTTGAAAATAACCACAAAACAGATTAACTGTAACAGAACACAACCTATATATCCATATGCAAAACCTTTTGCACTGACCTCATCTTGCTGATCCGGGGTAGCAATACTGGGGAGATACGAGTTGTTCATCGCCACACCACCAATATAACCCATGGCCGCTAAAGCAAAAAGCAGTATACTTATTTCCAGTGTTTCCAGTTTAAAAAAATACAATCCCATACAGGAAAAGGCACCGAGATAAGTAAATATTTTCATCAAGGACAGCTTTCTGCCATTCGCATCCGCATAGGCCGAAAGAAATGGAAGACATACAGCCATAATAAGATAGGCAAATGCCAAAGCATAGTTAGACAAGACGGTATTGATAATATCCAAACCGAAAAAGCTGACAACATCCCCCTTCTCTTCTGTGAAAGTGACAATCAGGTAATACGCGGGGAAAATAGTGGAAGTGATGACGAGATTATATACTGAATTCGCCCAATCGAACATTGCCCATGAACGGATCAGCTTTTTATCATTCTTTAGAATTTCTTGCATAGCTGTTCTTATCCGACGAATATACTAATTGTTGGGATAAAAATAAAAAATCACTTAATCCAAACCACCCGAACTCATCCCCCTTTCACTATAGAATATTGGCGTTATATTGGAGATTTCAGTTCAGTTGACGACTATTGAAGGGCAGCTAGCCGGTCACCTCATCCTGGAAAGACTGGCTAAACGGAGCTTCTTCATTGAATTCACCTTCCCATTTAGCGACCACCACTGTCGCCAGACAGTTACCTATTACATTTACCGATGTGCGAGCCATATCCATCAATTCATCAATCCCTAATATGGCGGCTATAACAAAGGTTGGCAGACCGAACTGATCCGCCGTCGCGATGAGAACAATCAACGAAGCACGTGGCACAGCAGCAACTCCTTTTGAGGTTATCATCAAGGTAAAAGCTATCAGCAACTGCTGTCCTATACTAAGATGCATCCCCGCTGCCTGTGCTACGAAAATAGAAGCCAACGACAGATATAAGGAAGTACCATCCAGATTGAAGCTATAACCTGTAGGGATCACAAAAGAAACGATCTTCCTTGGAACTCCAAATTTCTCCATATTTTCCATAGCCTTAGGCAATGCAGCATCGGAACTGGTCGTCGCAAAAGCAATAGAAACCGGCTCTTTAACCGCCGTAATAAACTTTCTGACAGGAATTTTAAGATATAGTGCAATTGGAAGTAAGACCAGTAATAGAAATCCAAGTAGTGCGATATACAGACTCATCAGGAGCATAAACAGGTTTTTGAGAATATCCACCCCCAAATGCCCTACGGTATAGGCCATAGCTGCTCCCACACCTATCGGCGCAAACAACATCACCAAATGCGTGAATTTAAACATCGCTTCTGACAGGCTTTCTGTAAAATCGATCAGCGGCTTCCGCTTCTTCTCCTCCACCATGGCCAGACCGATACCGAAGAGTACCCCGAAGATAACAATCTGCAAAACCTTGTTCTCATGTACCGATTTCACAAAATTTTCCGGAAAAGTATCCCGGATAAACACATTGAATTTATATACCCAATGTACATTTTCAGAGATATGTGTCAGGGCCTTCTGATCTGCATCCGTCATTGTCGAAGTCTGAGGCAGCTCCTCATGGGGCATATGTTCGATATCTACTCCTACACCGGCCTTTGTTAAATTGATGACGATCAAACCAATAAAAATAGCGCATGTCGTGGCGCTGAAAAAGTACAACATCGATTTCCAGGCCATGCGACCAACGGACTTCAGGTCTGAATGCCCTGCTATCCCAAAAACCAACGTGGCAAATAAAATGGGGCCAACAATAGTCTTCACCAGCTTAATAAATCCTTGGCTAAGAGGGTGCAATGAAATCGCCAGATCGGGAAAATCCAATCCGACAAAAACTCCTAAAACCAAACATGTCAGTATCCACGTCGTTAAATTCTTCCGTACAATGGCATTCAGCACCAATACAATGGCCGTAATCCAGCGGACACCAAACATAACTGTAGGCGAAACACCTAAAATATCAAACTCGTAAAATAATGTGATTATCGCTGCTAATGTAATAGTAATAAGGGTGACAAGGCTAATATTCCTTTTAGACATTTAGATTTATTTTAGTTTTCACTTTGTAAGTGAAACAAAAATAAAAAAATCGACTTACAAAGCAACAAAAAAGCCCGGATTTGCCGGGCTTTTCATATTAGATGTATTAATCTTTATTTTATTCTGCGTGTAACCACGCCTTTTTAGCTAACAATTCTTCTTCAGACTCGACAATATCCTCATCTTCTATACAGCAATCTACCGGACATACCGCGGCACATTGTGGCTCATCATGGAAACCTACACATTCCGTACATTTGTCGGACACTATATAATATACCTCATTCGAAATTGCTTCCTGGGGAGCCGAAGCATCTATAGTCACGCCTTCTCCAAAATCAATCACGCCATTCAAAGCTGTCCCATCAGAAAACCTCCATGGCACACCCGCATCGTATATTGCATTATTTGGGCATTCCGGCTCGCAAGCCCCACAGTTAATGCATTCGTCTGTAATTTTTATTGCCATTTATAACCTCGCAATTATAATAATATAATAAATAAACTATTTTTGTACTCCAAAGGTAGATATTGATTTTTTACTTTCATAAAAAAAGTATACAAATCTAGTAGAATTTCTCCTTATTTGACACTGCAAAGATAAAGCAAATAATTATCAGAACGATTCTAAATTGTATATTTTGACAAAAGAACAGCGTATAAAGGCGTTTACCCAGCTCGGGCTGTGGCTCGAAAAAAGAGATGCGGAGACAACAGATTTTCTTTCCACACTCCAAAATCAAAATCCCTGGTATACACCAGAAAATGTAAAAAAACAGTTTCATACCCTGGCAACAAATCTAACCGAAGCCAAATTAAGGCAATGGTTAAAACCGTATCCGGACTTCACAACAAACAAGTCTGTAGGGTTGATTCTGGCAGGCAACCTCCCTCTTGTAGGATTCCATGATATACTCTGCACCCTGATCCTGGGCTTTACAGCTAAAATCAAACCTTCCTCCGATGATGCCGGATTGACAGGATTTATACTGAATAAGCTGATCCAGATTGAACCGGCATTTCAAAAATATATTCAACTTGTGGAGAAGCTGGCAGATTATGATCTGATCATCGCTACGGGATCCAATAACTCAGCCCGTTATTTTGAATATTATTTTGGTAAAAAGCCAAATATCATTCGAAAAAACAGAAATTCAGTAGCCATATTAACAGGCAAGGAAAATAAAGAAGAGTTAGCTCAGCTCGGAAACGATATTTTTGATTATTTCGGACTGGGCTGCCGATCCATCTCCAAGCTGTACATCCCTGTAGGATATGACATACATTTATTCTTCGAAGCTATCGAAGATAAAAAGGCCTTAAAGGATCATTTTAAATACAATAACAACTACGATTATAATAAATCGATATACCTCATCAACAAAAATCAGCATTACGACAATGGTTTTCTTTTGCTAAAAGAAGATCCATCCTTAGCATCGCCTTTGGCTGTTTTACATTATGAAGAATATCAGGATATAAAAGATGTCGAGAATAGTATAAACCAGGATAAAGAGTCTATCCAATGTGTGGTTTGTAAAGACGGTTTAGCGCTGGATGTGTCCTGTGTACCATTTGGCACAAGCCAGTGTCCGACACTCGACGACTATGCAGATGGAGTCAATACACTTGCCTTTTTGTATAAAAATCGTTAAATAATCAGAAAAATTCTAACTTTGTTATCATGTATGTCATCAAAGTAAAAGGCGTTGCCAAAATTCCTGACTACGTACAATTGCGCGACGACACCTTTACCTTATTGGCATATTTCAGGGTAGACCGTCCGGATAAATCCCTTGATAAAATTGGCTTAGCAGACAAAATCGAATACATCATGCAAATAGTCAAAGAGCTTCCTTTTGGTCAAATCAAGAAAATAGACATTTAAAATGGCAGAAAACATTGTAATACGACTTAAAAACGTAGATATATTCCAACAAAAACATTTGGTTTTATCGCATGTCAACCTGGATATCGCTAAAGGAGATTTTCTGTATCTTATTGGTCAGTCTGGAAGTGGAAAAAGTAGCCTGCTTAAAATTATTTATGGAGATCTGTATATTGCAAACGGAGAGGGTCTTGTAGCCGGATTTGATTTAAAGAAGTTAAAAGAAAATGAAGTTCCTTTTCTGCGACGGAAACTCGGCATTGTCTTCCAGGATTTTCATTTATTAAACGACCGTAGCATACGGAAAAACCTGGAATTTGCCTTAAAAGCGACAGGCTGGACAGATAAAGGACTTATTGAAAGTCGTATTTTGGACGTTTTGGAAAAAGTAGGACTTCGTTCCAAACTGAACAAAATGCCACACGAGCTTTCGGGTGGTGAGCAGCAACGGATAGTGATTGCCAGAGCATTGTTAAATGATCCTGAAATTATTTTAGCGGATGAGCCTACAGGCAACCTGGATCCGGCGACTTCGGAGGAAATTGTATTATTACTCCGGGATATTGCCTCGTCAGGTACGGCTATATTGATGGCTACGCACGATTACCAGATCATCCGTAATATGCCGGCACGTATCATAAAAACTGCCGATGGTGCACTACATGACAATGTAAGCATCTAAGAACTGACATAAATATTCAAATCCGACATTTTGCAGGGATTTCCTTCGGAAATACTGACAAGGTGTCGGATATTTTATAATGGCAAAATTGTTGCTATGAGGTTACAAGGTTACAAACCGATTAAAAATAAAAAAACAGGGTGAAGATGAACGAACAAGAAAACACGCAAGAGGAAAATTTGGAACAAACGAATGCTTCTGATACGGAGCTTTCTGCAGAAGAGATTCTTAACCAACAGTTGACAGAAGCGAACGAAAAATACACCCGCTTATTTGCTGAATTTGACAACTACAAGAAGAGAACTGCCAAGGAGCGCATAGAACTCATTCAGACTGCGGGTCAAGGGGTCATCTCAAAGTTGCTGCCTGTCCTGGACGATCTGGACAGAGCATTGACGGCTATGGCCACTGCACAAGATGTAGAAAGTGTAAAAACAGGCATCGAACTGGTCAACACCAAGTTCAGGAAACTTTTGGAGCAAGAGGGACTAAAAGAGATGGATGTCATCGGACAGCCATTTGACGCAGATTTCCAGGAAGCAATAACAACCGTGCCTACTCCATCCGAAGAACAGAAAAACACCGTAATTGACGTAGTGGAAAAAGGATACCTATTGAATGACAAAGTCATTCGTTTCGCCAAGGTAGTGATTGGAAAATAAGTTGTAGAGACATGTCAAAAAGAGATTATTACGACGTTTTAGGCGTTTCACGCCAAGCCGAAGCAGCCGAAATAAAATCAGCTTATCGCAAATTAGCGATCAAATATCACCCCGACAAAAACCCGGGAGATAAAGATGCTGAAGAAAATTTTAAAGAAGCTGCGGAAGCCTATGAGATATTAAGTAATCCAGATAAAAAAGCCCGGTATGACCAGTTTGGCCATGCCGGAACTTCAGCATCAGGATTCGGTGGTGGTGGCATGAATATGGACGATATCTTCAGCCAGTTTGGCGATATCTTCGGTGGCGGCGGTAGCCCTTTCGAAAGTTTCTTCGGTGGAGGCGCCCGTTCCAGAGGAGGACGCCGTGTACAAAAAGGCTCCAACCTTCGCATCAAAGTGAAATTGACATTAGACGAGATTGCAAAAGGTGTCGAGAAGAAAGTCAAAGTCAATAAATTAATTCATTGCTCTACATGTGATGGTACCGGTGCGAAGGACAAATCATCCTACCATACCTGCTCGACCTGTGGAGGTAGCGGTTCTGTACGACGAGTGACCAATACAATCTTAGGTCAGATGCAAACAACGAGCACCTGCCCGAGCTGTAATGGCGAGGGAGTGGAAGTGACAGCAAAGTGTACGTCATGTAAAGGAGAAGGATTAGTCCGCGGCGAAGAAACATTGTCTATCAACATTCCTGCCGGAGTAAGCGAAGGTATGCAGTTATCCATGAGTGGTAAAGGAAATGCAGCACCACGAGGAGGTGTCCCTGGAGATCTCATCATTTTAGTGGAAGAAGTTGCACACGAAACACTTAAAAGAGACGGCATAAATGTTATATATGACCTATACATCAACTTTGCTGATGCGGCTTTAGGAACAAGCGTAGAAATTCCGACTATAGATGGCAAAGCTAAGATAAAGATTGAACCGGGAACACAAGGTGGTAAAATCTTGCGTTTAAAAGGTAAAGGTATTCCCGAAGTAAATTCATACCACAAAGGAGATCAACTGGTGTATGTCAATATCTGGACACCGAAAGCAGTATCTGCCGAAGAGAGGGAAATTTTAGAACAATTGAAAGGTTCTGCCAACTTCAAACCTCAACCGGGCAAAAGCGAGAAATCATTTTTCGAACGTATCAAAGAGTATTTCGAATAAAAACAAAAAAGGGGCTTTGCCCCTTTTTTGTTTTATTGCATTTTCTTCAATGCTTTCTTCTGGGCGCGAATATTTAAGAACTCAACCAATACTGAGAAAGCCATCGCAAAATAAATATATCCCTTAGGAATATGCTGATCAAAAGCTTCTGCTGTCAGCGAAACACCGATCAATAATAAGAACGCTAAGGCCAACATCTTCACAGAAGGATGATCGTTGACAAACTTGCTAATAGATTCGGCAGAGATCAACATAATGCCTACAGCAACGATAACAGCAGCAATCATGACACCGAGCTGATCGACCATCCCTACCGCGGTAATCACTGAATCCAAAGAAAATACCAGATCCAATATCAGAATCTGTATAATCACACTTGTGAAAGACACTACCTTCTTATTCAATGCATTGACTTCGACATGACCTTCCACTTTATGATGGATTTCTGTTGTACTCTTATAGATTAAGAAGAGTCCTCCTACGAATAAAATCAGATCCCGACCAGATAAGACTAAGTATTGCGCTACCCTTTCGTTGGTAATATTAAACCACTCCGCAAAATTTACCAAAGGTGCTGTAAGCCCCATCACCCATTTGATCGAAAATAATAAAGCAACACGCATGACGAGCGCCAACAAAAGTCCTATCCGACGCGCCCGTTTTTGTTGTTCGGCAGGCAGCTTTGCACTCTGTATGGAAATAAAAACAATATTGTCGATACCCAGGACAATTTCTAAAACTGTCAACGTTAAAAATGAGATCCAAATCTGTGGGTCTAATAACCAATCCATAAAACGATAAAATTAAAAAGCTGTTAATGATATAATATTTTTGCTAAATCGCGTCAGGCGACCTTTCGCATTTAAAAAATCCAAACTTATCAGGAAAGAAAAACCTGCAATCTGCGCTCCTGCCCGCTCCACTAACTTGGATGCAGCTACCACGGTACCGCCTGTTGCCAATAGGTCATCGTGTATCAATACCCGGGCTCCTTCTTCAAAAGCATCGGCATGAACTTCAATTGTGGCTTGTCCGTACTCGAGCTTATAGCCCTCAGCAATCGTTTGGTACGGTAGTTTTCCCTGCTTACGAATCGGCACAAAGGGAACACCTAAACGTGAAGCAAGCATCAATCCAAATAAAAAACCTCTACTTTCGATACCGGCCACAACGTCGATAGTCATGTCTTTTAATCGAATGACAAACTCTTCAACAATTTCTTTACATAGTTCGGGATCTTTCAATATAGGTGTTATGTCTTTAAAAACAATTCCGGGTTGAGGGAAATCAGGAATATCGCGAATAGCTGCATGGAGTTTGTTTTCAAACATATACTAAAATTCAATATAAGGCTCAATTTTACGAAAAAAATCATCACCTAGTACAGAAATATTTCGCAAATCTTCCAAATCAGTAAAGACACCGTGTTGTGTCCTATAATTGACAATAAGAGCGGCTTGTTTATAAGAAACGTAAGGATGCGCGGACAATTGTTCTTTTGTAAATGTATTTATATTTAGCTTTCTCTCGACCCCTTTTCCTATTTGCAGACGAGGTTGAATCATTTGAAAGACTTCTGGGGAAATACCATACACTTCACCGATCTGCGATATGTCATGAAAACCTCCTAAGGCCTCCCGATATTTAACGATACGACCAGCCAGAACCGAACCTATACCCCTCAGTGATTTTAAGGCAGAAGTATCTCCATCATTGACATCAATCATTTCTTTATCGATCGTCTCTTTCGCCAATCGTTTCCAATATGTGTTTCTTTCCTGATCTCCTTTCTTTTCAGCTACAGCTTCTTCAAAAGAAACATCTCGTCGTGTATTATTCCGATCTCGCTGTGGATTATTTTGTTTAATAACTATATAGGGTTCGATCCGTGCATATTCCTCGCTCGATATAGAATATATTTTTGCTACATCCTCTTTTTTATAGAACTTTCCTCCTTTTGCCTCATAATTTTTGATCACTGCAATCTGCCTGTTCGAAAAACCCATCTTTTTCCAATCCTCTGCCGGAAGGTTATTCGGATCAAACGCAAAAAACAGGGGTCCGTCATTATTGTTATCTAAATAGACAAGGTGATAGGCAATAGGATGTTCCTGCTTTAAATAGCCATAGCCTGCAGAAGCCAGAAACAGTCCAAAAATCAAAAACACAAGAATAGAAAAACCTCTTCTCTCTGCTTTCGTAAAATCAAAATAAGTAAAAAATCTTTTCATGAAATTTATTTAAATTTGCAGAATAAAATTTAATATTGCAAGATGAATTTTGTAAAACCACCGTTTTTTTTACGTTGGATATACCCGCAGGTAACCTGGCATAAGTCGCGAAAAACGAAGGTGCTTTATCTGACATTTGATGATGGTCCTATTCCGGAAGTTACGCCATGGATACTGGACACTCTTGCACAATACCATGCTAAAGCAACCTTCTTTTGTGTCGGTGAAAATATTGAGAAACACCCCGACATTTTTGAGCGGATAAAGCGTGAAGGCCATCAGGTCGGTAATCATACATTCAATCACTTAAGTGGATGGCATCATACGGATCAGATCTATTTTGACAATATCAAAAAATGCAACGATCTTACGGGCACACGTTTATTTCGCCCACCCTATCTCCAGGCAAAAAGAAGACAACTTCGTCATCTTCACAATCATTTTGACATTATCTACTGCGATGTCTTATCGTATGACTACGATACACGTGTAACGCCCCAAAAATGTTATGAAAATGTTGTCAACAACGTCAAGAATGGATCGATTATCGTATTTCATGATAATGTCAAGGCTCTCTCACGATTAAAATATACCCTGCCTTTAGTGCTAGAAAAATGGGGTAAGGAAGGATTTCTATTTTCTCAACTTTAACGGGTCGTACTCTCGGATAGTGATACCATACTCCTTCGTATTACTCACGCTAAAATAACCGAACGCGCCATTTGAAATATTTGATTTCGGATTACCCGGAGCAGCACTTCCGGGATTCAACATTTGTATTTGATTCCAATAGTCAAAAACCGGCTTATGGATAATTTGCCGGCGGATAAGAATGGAATCTCCCAACGCAAAAGGTTTGTTAAAATCCGTCAACTGATGCGTGACGTATAGCCCATCGTTATATTTATCACTAAAAGCCTGCAAAAATTTAAAGGGCTGTTGATTCAGCGAAACCAGGTACTTGTAATAATTATCCTGCAGCGGTGGATCCGAAAATTTAATAAGCACCGAGTAGTTAACTTCATTAAATATCGTTTCTTCAAGGGAACCTAACGAATCCACTTCAACCAAATCTGGCATACTTTCCCGTGCAGTAAATTCTTCTCCGTCGATGCGTACAAGTAACTGATATTCGCTATTCATTGTGGGCGTGAAATTCATATGCCTGTAATATCCTTCTCCACTTGGGTTAAATGAATATATACGCCCTCTGTCTCCAACTACCATAACTTCGGCGTCATTGATAGGTTTACTTGCCCGATCACTATCAAAAGACACGGTCTGTGATATACGGATAACTTGTTCATTGGACAAATTATTCAGATCAGCCTCTATAACATAACGAGGATGTCCCGTGTTAAGGTCTACGTGAATCACTTCCTCACATGATATCATGAACAATACAAGGAGAGACAGCAAACAAATGGAGATTCTCATGGCTTTAAAATTTAAAATTCCACGTTACCGACGGTATTATTCCAAAAAGCGCAACCTTGTAAGCCTCCGTCACATTGGGATTGCTTTCACTTTCTCTAAAATCGATAATATACGCATTCTTGCGGTTATAAGCATTATATAAGCTGAAAGACCAACTGGAATGAAATTGGCCGTCTCTTTTCCGCGGTTCATAGGTGGCTGACAGATCCAGACGATGATAATCCGGCATACGATAACCGTTCCTTTCTGTATAATAAAACATTGTCTTGCCGCCGACCTGGTATTTTCCACTTGGAAAGGTAATTGCATTGCCCGTATAGTAAACGAAAGTAGCTCCCAATGTCCATTTCTTACCTAATTCATACAGGCCAACGACAGAGATATCATGCGTCCGGTCTTGTCGGGCATTAAACCACATGCCGTTATTTATCTGATTAAACTGTCTTTCACTCTTAGCCAGCGTATAGCTTATCCATCCATTGAAGCTTCCCTTCGCCTTACGTAAAAATAACTCCAGACCATACGCCCTACCCTGTCCAAACAATAACTCTCCTTCCAAGAATTTGTTGGCTTGCAAATCTGCTCCGTTGCGAAAATCAATTTGGTTACCCATATATTTATAAAACGTCTCAACCGACATTTCGTATGTATTTGCGTTAAAATTTCTAAAATACCCTATCGCAGCCTGATCTGCATATTGAGGTTTGATATTGATACTGCTCAATATATATTGATCTGTAGGTAAGGAAGAAGTAGTGTTCGTCAGTTGATGAAGGTTTTGAGTAATTCTATTGAATGAGGCTTTTATACTTTGCTGCCGATCGAATAATATAGATAAGGACAAACGAGGTTCGAGATTAAAATGATGGGTAATTATTCCGCTATCGTGATGGTGCTCTGCGATTGGATCGCCATCCTCATCAAAGGTATAGAACGTTCCGGGACCCGTAACCAGGAAATCGGTTACGCGCAATCCGTAGATCATCGACAGCCACGACGTAGGTTGCCATTCATGCGAGCCGTAGACCGATAACTCTACACCCTGACGTGACTCCATATCAATGGGATTGACAGTCGAATTACCTTCTGTATTTATACTCGCGGGAGACACACGCTGTTGCAGCAAGTCAAAACCAAAACGCAGCTTATTCGTATTATTTGCGTAATAGGTCAAATCTTCCTTTAAGTTGAAATTTTCGACTTTGGAGGCTATTTGAAAAATATTCTCATCACTAGCTACATCAACATGATAGGTAAAATCGCTGTAGATCAAGGAAGTATTGCTAAAGAGCTTATCATTAATGACACGATTCCACCTTGCGGTTGCCGTTGTATTTCCCCAGTCAAAACTGAACAAACTTCCATAGCCTAAGTCATCCTTTCCGAAATAGCCCGATAGATAAAGCGTGGTTTTATCGTCAAAACGATAGTTCATCTTTGCATTCAGATCATAGAAATACAACTTACTTTGATTGACTGTCTCATCGGAGGAAAGCTTCAGAAACAAGTCTGCATAAGTTCTCCTTCCACTGACCATAAAAGAACTTTTATCTTTTACGATAGGAGCTTCAAGCTTAAGTCGGGAGGCGATCAACCCCACCCCACCTTCTGCTGCGAACCGTTTATTATTTCCATCCATCATATGGATATCGATTACAGAAGATATCCGGCCACCATACTGTGCCGGTATCCCTCCCTTAAACAGCTCCATATCTTTGATAGCATCTGAGTTGAACGTTGAAAAAAAGCCCATGAGATGAGAAGCATTATAAACGGTGGCTTCATCCAATAAAATCAGGTTTTGATCGCCTCCTCCACCTCTGACATAGAAACTTGAAGAACCTTCTCCTCCTTTACCCACGCCGGGGAGCAACTGAATAGTCTTTAGAATATCTTTCTCACCAAATACTACGGGAATATTTTTTACTTCTTCCATAGTAAAAGCCAAGACACCCATCTGTGGATCTGACACATTGGTGTTCTCCTTTTTTCCCGAGACCACAACCTCATCCAGCAGGTTATCTAAGGGTGTGAGCTCAATATTCAACCGATTTCCTTTCACACTATCTACCGCCACGAATTTATCCTGGTGTCCCAGATAACCTATACGCAATGTCTGGCTCGTTACAGGTACTTCTAATACAAAATATCCGTAATTGTTGCTACTACCTTTAATTGATGTGCCCACCACTTCGACAGTAGCACCTATCAGTAGTTCGCCGTTCAAGGCACTTTTAACATATCCGGTAATAGGGATAGACGACTGACCAAATACCGTAGCGATATGACAGGTTAAGAAAACAAAAGAGAAAAAAAACCTCATGAAAATCCCATTCCCCTGCTATGGTGTATTAAAAAAATCGTTAAAAAAAGCCATCTGAAACACGATAGACTGTTTCCAATAGTCCCAGTTATGTTTTCCAGGCATGCTCATAAAAGTATGGGGAACGTTCATATAAGTCAGCTTTCTATGCAACTCCTGATTGACGGTATAAAAGAAATCCTCCGTACCACAATCAATAAATAATTTTAGACTCTTGGGCTCAATACGATGTACCAACTCGATTACGGTATGCTCTTCCCATGCTGATTTGTTACTGCTGTAAGAACCCAGCCTCCTGGCAATTTCCCAGTTATTTGGAAAAGGCCGGATATCTACTCCTCCAGCTGTACTACCAGCCGCGCCATATATATCCTGATGATTTATAGCTAAATATAATGCTCCGTGGCCTCCCATACTTAACCCCGTAATTGCACGACTTTTCTTATCCTGACGTGCAGCATAATTTTGCTCTATAAAATAAACCAGCTCTTTACTGACGAAAGTTTCATACTGCCATTCCTCGTTTCCCGGAATATCCCAGTACCAACTGCCGTATCCACCATCGGGACACACAACCCTATAGTTGTATCGGTCTGCCAACTCTTTGATATGAGGTGCCTGTAATACCCAATTGGAATAATTTCCGGAATAGCCGTGGAGTAAGTATAACGTTGGAATAGGGCTGGAAGAATTATTATCGGGCGATATGACAACCGTTTTTATCTTCTTTTTCATCGCAGCAGAAAAAACGTCTACAGTATCCACTTTCGCTGCAAATGATAAGTTTGCAACCAACATCAAAACAAAACTCCAAAACAAACGTCTCATACGTATAAATAATCTTTGTAAAAGATAAACACCTGTGTTAAATACTTATTACCTTGTGCGTAAAAATAAGGAAAAAAAAAAAGCAAAACCAATGTGATTTTATTAATTTTGGGAAATATGGAAAGAAAAGATTTTATTAAAGGGATAGCAATCAGCGGCGCAACACTGGGTATTCTACAAGGTTGTCAGACTAGTACGGAGACAGCCGGGCAAAAAGCAGAATTAAAAGAAGGACTGATCCTCCATTCGGTATACTTTTGGTTAAAAGAAGGAATCAGCTCCGAAGAAGAGCAGGACTTTTTAAAATTTTTCGACATGCTGAGGAGCATTTCCGAAGTAGAGCACCTTCGAATTGGAAAGCCAGCCCCTACAAACCCTCGTGAGGTCGTAGATAATAGTTTTTCCTATCATCTCATTGTATTATTCAAATCTATGGATGACATCAATGTCTACGAGACGCACCCTGTCCATACTGCAGCCGTGCAGGAATATAGCAAGTACTGGACGCGTGTCGAAGTTCGCGATTCCATCCTGGGATAGATATCACTATTTTCCTTCAAAAGCGGATAGCAACTGTACCCGGAATGTAGAGTCTTTTTCAGACATTTCAAAAGATTTACGGTAAGTGTCCACATTGGCAAACACTTCCGCGGGTTCGCCTTGTTGATTTTCAAAAAACAATTTAAAGCTATACGTACCGTTTTTACTTAAGTCAACAACATCCTTATTCGAAGAAAAAACGGTAGGTAATACCGCTGTGGAAGTCATTTTTCCATCTGTAGGAAGCTTAAACATTTTTCCAAGCGCTTTCACGAAATTGTCGGACATCTCTCCTGCCGAAGATAGCTTGATAGCCCCCGAAACGAAACCCTTATCAGCATCCACCTGCCCCGAACTATTAATGCCCGGCTGGATGTTTTTCAGCACTTCTACTTTTAACCCAACCGTATCTTCTTCGAAAGTCGATTTTACCGTATACACGACGGACGAGTCGGTCTGCACCTCTTCTACCATACGAAAGAAAAGCTGTTGCTTATCTGCTTCGGGATAATTTGTCAACTCCTCTATAGAAGGTGTCTTTCTGTCGGCGGCACCTGTCTTGGTTGAATTATTTTGACAACCGTATAACAAAACGGAACCTACCGCTACCCCAAGTAATGTTTCTCTCAGTTTCATGATATATCTTTTTAACGTAAAACAATCTACCGAATATAGTGTTTTTATTTCGCAAGAGCATGGTATAAAATTTCCGCAGGATGAAACGACGTACGACCCAGGCCATCTTTGATCTGATGGCGGCAGGAAGTACCACTTGCCGCAACAACAGTTTCATCGCCGGTCTGTCTTAAAGAAGGCAACAGGACTAACTCAGCCACTTTCATCGAGACATCGTAGTGTTCTTTCTCATAACCAAAAGATCCTGCCATGCCGCAGCAACCCGATGGAATAACCTCCACTTTATAGTTAGCCGGGAAAGACAACATTTTTTCTGTGAATCCAACCAAATGGAAAGCTTTCTGATAACAATGGCCATGCAGCTTAATATGTTTGCTCTCCTGTGTAAACTGTTCTTCCCGGATATTACCCTTTGCGGTCTCCTGCACAATAAACTCATCGATCAAAAAGGAATATTTTGCCAACTCCTGGGCATTGTCCCGAAGTGCTTCATCCGTCAGTGTAAGATATTCATCCCTGAATGTCAGGATAGCTGAAGGCTCAACTCCTATCAGCGGTGTATCTTCCGTTATCAACGGACTCAACGTACGGACATTATAGTTGGCCAGCTTCATTGCCTTTTTAACAAAACCTTTAGATAAATAGGTCCGTGCACTTTCAGCATGTTCCGGAATAATGACCTGATACCCCAAAGCATTCAACAATTTTATCGTCGTTATTCCTATCTCCGTATCATTGTAATTTGTAAATTCATCACAAAAGAGATATACTTTCTTCTTAAAATCCCCAACCTGCCGTTGTTTCTTGTACCACTTCCTGACTGTCGTGTGGTGCACCTTTGGTAAGGAGCGCTCAGGCGCAAAACCAACGATCTTTTTGATCAGTCTGGACAATAAGGGGTTTTGTGCAAAAAAGTTATACAGTGGAGCAACCAATGCGCCCAGCTGTTGTGATTTTGTAAAGTTAGCAATCAACCTGGATCGAAATGGTGCACCATTCGCATCATAATAATGCTGCAAGAATTCGGCTTTCATTTTTGCCACGTCGACACTCGACGGACATTCAGTCTTACAGCCCTTACAGCTCAAACACAAATCCATCACTTCTTTGATTTCCTCATGATCAAAACGATTTTGTTTTGTCGAGTTTGTCAAAAACTGGCGTAGCATATTCGCGCGTGCCCTTGTGGTATCTTTTTCATTACGGGTCGCCATGAAAGACGGACACATTGTACCACCGGTGATTTCTGTTTTACGGCAATCACCCGAGCCTGAACATTTTTCAGCAAGCCGCAGTATGCTTTCTTCCTTTGTAAAATCGAAATAAGTCTGAATGGCTTTCCCGTCAGTCAGGTGGTCGTAACGCAACGAAGTATCCATAGGTGGCGTATCGACGATCTTACCTGCATTAAATACTCCTCTGGGATCGAATATTGTTTTCACTTGCTGCAGCAAAGCATAGACACGTTCACCGAGCACCTTTCCGATGAACTCACCACGTAGCCGCCCGTCACCATGCTCGCCGCTTAGTGAGCCGTTATATTTTAGCACGATATCCGTAGTCTTTTCGAGAATAGAACGGAATTGTCGTTTGCCTTCCGCCGTTTTAAGATTAATAAACGGTTCAATATGCAATTCCCCTGCCCCGGCATGTGCATAATAGGACGCATGCACATCTTCGTCGCGCAATAACTGTTGTATATCAGCCACATAACCAGGCAGATCCGATGGGTCTATTGCGCAATCTTCAATGAGATTAACCGGTTGGCTGTTTCCTGGAAGATTACGTATCAAACCCAAACCAGCCTTCCGCACGTCCCAGACCAATGCTGTCTCTTTTGCTCCTGTTATCCAGGGATAGGCATAGCCCAATCCTCGCGCTATGAGTTCCGCTTTCAATGCTGAAGCTTTTGCGGCTATCTCCTCCACTGTATCTGCACGAAACTCCACCATAAGGAGAGCTTGCGGATCCCCTTCAATGAAAAAACGGTTGTACTGGTATGTTGGATGGCCTTTTGTAAAGTCTAAAATATATTTGTCTACCAACTCCGATGCCTCGGGCTGGAGTGCCAAAGCAACGACATTTCCATGCATACATTCTACCATATCCGAAAAATGGATACACAAGAGTCCGATTTCTTTCGGCGGCAGCGGTCTTAGTTTAAGCTTCGCTTCTGTAATGAATCCCAAAGTTCCCTCAGAACCAGCGAGAATATGACACAGATTAAACGCGTTCATATCCTCCATCAGGATATCCAATGCATATCCCGTATTACGCCGGGTAATATTCTTTTTAGGATACCCCGATTGAATAATGTGTCGATTTTCTTCGTTTGTAATCAACGTATTTAATGCACGGTAAATCGCCCCTTCCCGGTCATTCTTAGCCAGCTTCGCAAATAACGCCTGCGGGTCAAGTGCTTCAAAAACAACCTCCGAACCATCATCGAGAATGACCTGGGCGGAAATGAGATTTTGTCGTGTATCTCCCCAGACAATGGAATGCAGTCCCGAGGAATTATTACCGATCATACCACCGATCATTGCCCGACTCGCGGTGGAAGTTTCGGGGCCGAACATCAAGCCATAGGGTTTCAAATAAGCATTCAGATCATCCCGGATGACACCGGGCTGCACCCTCACCCACTGCTCCTCTACATTCAGCTCGATGATCTGATTAAAATGCTTTGAAACATCGACAACCATGCCACGACCTACAACCTGCCCTGCGAGAGAAGTACCGGCAGTACGTGGGATCAAGGTTATATCATGTTTGTTGGCATAAGCGACAAGTTGCAATAAGTCTGCTTTATGATGTGGAATGGCAACCGCCAGAGGTTCTTCCTGGTATACAGAAGCATCGGAAGAATATGCAATGATATTCGTCTTATGCTTCGGGTTATGTGGATCAAAATATAATTTACCTGCTAATGTTGACGATAGTTTATCTAAGGCCGTTGACATATTGATTAGATTGAAAGTAACAAAACTAACCATTAATTTTAGTATTTGTCACACTCCTATTCAATATTTTATATTATCCATAAAATAACATCATACTCAAAATGGCTACTAAACGAACTATCATAAAGCGCATGTAATTATTTGTGAATTATATTCTTATTTTACAATACAATGTTGAATATTATTCATTAATATTATAATTTTGCAGAATGATTAAAGAGATGGACATCAATTTAGATTATATCGACTACCAGATATTGCGTATTCTGCAAGATAATGCACGAACGAATAATGCCGATATTGCGCGCGAATTGGGCATGGCTCCTTCTGCCATCCTCGAACGTGTAAAAAAACTCGAACAGAAGGAAGTAATCTTGCAGTACAATGCGAAGATCAACGTACACGCACTAGAACAAGCTCTATTATCTTTTATTTTTATCAAAACTTCGGATATCATCGGAGAGCAACGTATCGGTCATCTGTTGGCGGATATTCCGGAAGTACAAGAAGTACACGATATCGCCGGTGATGATGGTTATTTGATCAAAGTAAGAACCCGTGATGCTGCGGGATTGATAGATCTTATGCGTAATACCTTAGGAAAGATCGAAGGAATCCTGTCTACACGTACGACGATTGTCCTGGATACCGTTAAAGAAGAACAAAAGTTAGTTATACCGACAAAAGATCGAGATGTCTCAAAATAAAATAGCGCTGACACACATTTTATTGGCCTACCTCGTTGTCTATATCGTATGGGGATCGACTTTCTTTTTTATCGAAAAAGCATTACGGTCGTTTCCCCCGTTCGTACTTGGGTCTATCCGGTTCATTATGGCAGGTGGACTACTGATGGGTTACTGTGCCCTTAAAGGGTACAGGTTATGTAATAAGAAAGACATTCGTCAGGCCATGTTTATTGGTTTCCTCCTGTTATTTGTGGATATGGCATCTGTCATCTGGTCCGAGCAATATATTTCTAGCGGTATCGTGTCGATACTTTCAGCAGCAACAGCGATCTGGTTTGTCATCTTCGATAAGCGCAAGTGGAAAGAAAACTTTTCGAGCATCCCTACTTTGACAGGGTTAATTTTAGGGTTCTCGGGCGTCATCTTACTATTCTCCGAACAGATCTTTGGCACGCAGGCAACCCAACCATCTACACAGAAAGTCATTGCCATGAGCGTGTTAACATTCGGCACCATCGGCTGGACATTGGGTTCACTCTATGCTAAGTATACGCTGGAAAAAGGAAAAACGATAGTTCGGAGAAAAGAAAAACCCCTAAATGTAATTGTCAAAACAGCCTGGCAAATGGTCACCGCAGGTATAGCTTTTTCGCTGACCGCCTTATTCAATGGCGAATATCGTAATTTCGAATTCAAAGAGGTACATACTTTCGATTGGGCTGCGATGTTTTACCTGATTATCATGGGATCTATCCTTGCCTTCAGTTGTTACATCTGGTTATTGCAGGTTCGTCCGGCCACCGAAGTGAGCACCTACGCGTATGTCAACCCTATTGTCGCCTTGTTGCTCGCCCACCTTTTTACCGATCATCAGGTTACCGGCATTCAGATCGGCGGACTCGTCATCGTCTTATTGTCCGTATTACTTATGAACTGGAATTTATACAAAAATTCCAGAACAATGCGCATCATCCGTGCGAGAAAGAAATTGAAACGTCTGAAACATATGGCGCCTAAAAGCAGCATTCCACGTATTAATGAAGTCGCTGGTTTCGATGGTTAACTCATTAGCGGTTAACACAAATTTAACATATTGTTTATTTGCCAATAACAGATGAAGAGTATCTTTGATACAAATAGAAATACAATGATTAAAGATTTAGAAATTGTAAATTTAGACTTCATCCTGGACATTGCCGAATGGCTGTACGATGGAGACGATTTGGCAGTAGTCGAGGACTAAAATGCCAATTATCTCTCACTAATCTTTCGCACAAATAAATTATAATTTTCGTGCTTCTCCACATAAATATGCTCTCCGGCATCAATAAAGCCATCTAAAGCCACAGCATCATACCATACACCTTCTATTTCGATCTTGCCCGACGGACGCAAAACAGTTTTGGCAATCCCCTGCTTATTCAGGAGATTAATTTTAGGCACCGAAGAGGTATACCCTGTATCGGAGCGTTGCTCGTCCTGCAACACCAATCTTTTAAATACGGACGAACGCATTAGATTTCTGCCAAACACAACCATCAGGACAATGGACAGCACCATAGCACCGATAACGATTAAAAAGGAATTCATCAATAAACCCGGTTTAGATAACTTAAAATCAAAATAATCATTTGCCAACATCGAGAATGACAGTCCGCACAGCACAAATATTATTCCCAATATACCTGCAATGCCAAAGCCCGGTATCACGAAAATTTCTGCAGCAAGCAGTAGAACACCAATGACAAACAATAAGATTTCCCAATTGTCTGCCAGGCCTTGAAGGCACAGCGGTGCAAAGAATAATGCTGCCGAGATAAGGGCCACAACAAGTGCAAATCCAATACCCGGTGTTTGCAACTCAAAATAAATACCTCCCAATATACCCATGATAAGCAAACCGCTGACCATTGGATTGATAAGCAGGGCAATGATATGGTCGACCCACGTCAGCTCATGTTTCACTACAGTAGGCGTCAACAACTGAAGATCAGCATATATCTCACGCTCAGTTTTCACTTCAGCCTTTGCCAGATTGGCCTTTACAGCTTCCGAAGCTGTGAATGTCAACACCTTACCGTCTTCCTTATATGCAGGAAGCGAGACCGATGGATCTACAAAAGCTTCCGCCATCTTAGGATCACGTCCTTTCGCTTCAGCAGTAGCCCGCATCAGCCCCCTCATGTACGACTGGTACTTTTCCGGCATGATTTCTCCCGACTGATTGACCACACTGGCAGCTCCTATAGACGATCCGGCATGCATGTAAATATAGTCCGATGCTAATGAAATTAACGTTCCCGCGGAAGCTGCATTATTATTGATGTATACAATTGTTTTCATCTCCGCATTCAATAATAATGTACGGATCGAGTCTGCAAAATTAACTGCTCCTCCAAAAGTATTCATCTCCACGAAAAAATAATCTGCTTTATCATCCTGGGCAGCTTTATATGATTTTTTTAGTATACGCCAGGCATTGGGGCCTACATCTTCCTTTAGCTCTGTTTTATAAATACGCTGTGCATAAACCGTTTCTCCAGCAAAAATGACAAGAGCTAAAAATAAAATGGTTTTTGTAATTTTGTATAAAGTCATTTCTAATCCGCTATGGTGAATAAATATACGATAAATAAAGCATTTGAAAAAAGTTTTCCCTTTCCTATCTGGAAAATAGAAGTTGACTCCGCCAATAATCGTATGGCAATCGAATATCGTGACCCCAAAACAACTATTCCTCATTTTTCTGTATTGGACTTTGATGGAAATACACACTGCGATGAAATAACGGTAAAGGAAAAGGAATGGACATTGGAGGCTATCCAGGGCGAATTTTTAATTCTGAAACGATTTGGAGCTTCTTCGCCTATCGAAGCGGGCATCTGTATTATACATTATCCAACAGGCCGAACTATAGTAACAGCTATGGAATATGTCTTACAGGAAGTATACCAGAATATAATCTTAGCCCGGCATCGGTCTATTCCGGGTGGCTTAATCTTCTCCATTGATATCGCTACCGGACAGATTACACAGAGTAAACGAGACGACTATATCTATCCCATATCCCATATTCATTATCCGATAACGTATGATACCAACCTACCCGGATTTATACGCGAAATACCTTTTGTCGAACAAGTCTGGTTACTTCCATTTGACGACATCTACATTTGGGCATATCATCTTGAAGAAGCAAATAAATACAATCTGCACCTATCTTTATCTACTAAGAATGAGCTACTTGACACACAAGTAGTACTTAAAAATTTAAACCGATTAATCCCTCAGCCCTTTTTCCAAGTCGAACGATATATTTTCTTTTTATCAAATACTAAACAGGAAATTATAACGTATTTAGTATAATTGCATGTTATG
>JBEBVG010000039.1:0-23020 GCA_040392845.1 Sphingobacterium sp.
CAAAAAACAGAAGAAGAAAGCCACGAAAAAGTGACCCCTCTTTGGTGATGAGGGATTCCTTTGTGAAAAAATGTATTCCCTTTTTGCTACAGGGGGACTGCTTTTTTATAACAGGTGATCCCTCTTTCGGACAATGTGTTCCCTTTTTCCGAAAAAGGGAACGGTCTTTCTGAAAAAGGATCCCCTCTTTATCAGGATGCATGCCCTTTATTAGAAAATGTGCTCCCTTTTTAAAAAAATGTATTCCCCTGTTCAGAAAATGTGATCCCTGAAAGCGAAAGGGTGTTTCCTTTGTGATAAAATGCGTTCCATCTTTCTGGGGATGTGATCCCTTTTTTCTACAAAGGGATTGCCTTATGGTAAAGGGTGACCCCTCTTTCACAAAATGCAGTCCCTTCTTCTGAAAAAGGAATCGGTTGTTCAAAAAAAGGGTTTCCTTTTTATCAGCATGTGATCACATTTTTAGAAAATGTGACCCCTTTTTAAAAAAATGTATCCCCTTTTTTAGAAAATGTGGTCGCATTTCTTCGGAATGTGATCCCTTATTTTCAAGAAGTGTTCCCTTTTCGGCAGGAGGGTAGGCAGTATCCAAGGAAGGTATATATTCAATTCCAAATGCAGTGTCGTACTGTTGATTTATGTCGTGTTTTTTTAAAATTAAATTTTTTATTGATTTTTATTGAATTATCTGTAAATTTGGCTGAATGGATTAACCATTTATTTTTAATTTTTATCAGTAGCGACTAGGAAGATATTGTTGGAAGATAATATCTGTATTTCGGTCCGCGGTCGCTTTTAAAACAACACAACATCATGAAAAATTGGATGAACGAAGTCCTTAATATTCTAAAGGGCATTCTCACTCTGTTGACCGAAATCAGATTAAAAGAGCAAGAAAAGGCATATCGGCAGCGGACCATGTTAAATAAATATGAAGTCATGGTACTTCTACAGATCACGGATACAACCTATCGACATTGTGTCAAAAAAAGGTTGCTCATTCCGACACATATCCATAGCATTGACATGTATAATGTGGAAGATCTCCAGGGAGCACTTGAAGAGAGCCGAAGGAAAGGACGCTTCTAAACTTTCCTACATCAACGTAATGTAAATGCGATTTGCTTCGTTGCATGAATACAATGTTCCATCGCGTACACGGGATGGAACATTGTATATATGCAAAATGAAGATTTTTGGTTAGTCTTCAAAATAGATTAGAGTTTTCCTTCCCAAAAACAATACCCATTGCTAAATATTAAAATCAAATCCGCGCAAAGAACTTTGGGATTTTGATCTCATGTGCCATTTTCCGGACAACATTTTCTTCGATAATTTTGCGGAAAAATCCTTTCTTGCTTTTGGTTACTAAAAGAATATCAATCCGTTCATCGTCAATTACAGATTGGATTGATTGCGAGACATCCTCTTTATACTGGATAAAAAAGGCTTGGTTTTTAATGATATAGGAAACATCATCAATCCCGGTCTCCTGGATTATCCGGTTAATAAATGTCTTGAACTTTCTGTCCAGATCCTTTACATCGCTATTGTCTGTGTTGATATGGATAAGGACGAGTTCAAAATTTTTTCCGAGTAGTTTTGTCGCCTGTTTCAATACGTCGATTTCACCGTCTTTATAATTACATAAGAGTCCTACTCTATTCATCCTGAATTTACGATCGGCCAGGGGGACGGCCAATACGGGAATACTGGTGTTCTCAAACACTTCATACATGTTGGAGCCAGTTAAAATCGCATTTAGACCTGATGCACCTTTGGTCCCCATAACGATGGCATCATACTCATCGCCCGATGCTAATTTTTTAATTTCCGAATATACATTCCCTTCCTTAAAGATGACGTTAACATTAAGTTCCGTATCCATTTCTACCAGCTCTGACACAATTTTTTGCATACCACGTTTTGCGTGACCTACCTTCGGGTCTATGGGATTTTGTTCGTCGTGTCCTGCAAGGACGTGGACGAGATCAAAATCATGATATACTAATTTATTCAACTCACAAGCATAGGTGATAGCTTTATAGGAGTGTTCAGAAAAATCTACCGGGATAAGAATTTTTTTTGCCATGGCGAATTAATTGTTGTCAAAAAATGCAGGTCTATTGAGATGTAAAGCGATCTGTTTAGAAACAGAAGTCCGGAAAAGCCGTTCAAAAAAGCTTTTCCGTGTCTTGGTGACCACGATCATGTCATAATCGTTTTCAGTAACGATATGTTGGATAACCTCCGACACGGAATCGGCGGTTTCATCCTCTTCATCCAATGATCTTAATAGGGTATGAACCGATTCTATGCCATCAATTTCTTTGATATTGAAAGACCAGGACTGAAGTGAATCCTCTATTTTGTCCCTGTTGTTGCTATCTTTATAAACATGGATAAGTGTTAAGTGAGGTATGGTACTGATCTCGTTTACATAATTGCTGAGCGTTTCCAGCTCTTCGGCTTTGAAGTTAGTCAACATCGCTACATTGTCCAGCCGGAATGTATCATATCCATCGGGTATGGCCAGTACGGGTATAGAAGATTTAGATACGATGCCACTGGCATTGCTTCCCCATATGACCGATTTTCCTTTGCCTGCTCCCGTTGTGCCCATCACCACAAAAACATAAGAGCCTTCCTCGGTCTTCTGTGGGACAGTTTCCGTTAGCAGGCCCGATACGCATGACGTCTCAATAGCTATTGTCGGAAATTCACGAGATAATCTTTCTTTCCATTCCAATATCAATATGTCTGCCTTTAATACCGGAGACGTGTCGCCCTCCTCATCAAAAACCGTCGACGTCGTCGTATAACAGTGGAACAGTTCAATATTCAACTTATTTTTTGCAGCAAGCTTACAGGCGTATTGACTGGCAAAAAAAGCATTTTCGGAAAAATCTGTCGGAACTAATATCGTTTTTGTCATGAATTGAAAGTGTATTATTCTTCTCACACTAAACTTAGCTAAATTTTCCCTTATATGCAAAAGGAATGCAGTTTTACGAAACATAAAATATTTCAGATTTTGAGTAGCTTTGTAGCTTCATTGAAAATTAACATGACCAGCAAAGAAATACGTACCGCGTTTTTAGATTTTTTTAAAAGTAAATCACATCATATTGTAAACTCTGCTCCTGTTGTAGTGAAGGATGATCCTACTTTGATGTTCACCAATGCAGGAATGAACCAGTTTAAGGATCTTTTTTTAGGCGAAGCGACTGTGAAATATCCACGAATCGCTGATACCCAACGTTGCTTACGTGTATCAGGGAAGCACAATGACCTGGAAGAAGTAGGTATAGATACATACCATCATACGTTGTTTGAAATGTTGGGTAACTGGTCATTTGGTGATTATTTCAAAGGAGAGGCAATTGCTTGGGCATGGGAGCTTCTTACCGATGTCTATCAATTAGATAAAGACCGCTTGTACGTGACTATCTTTGAAGGCGATCAGCACGAGGAATTGTCACGTGATAGTGAAGCCTATAATCTATGGAAAAACCACATCGTCGAGGATAGAATATTATTAGGCAACAAAAAGGATAACTTCTGGGAAATGGGCGATACCGGACCCTGCGGGCCTTGTTCCGAAATTCACTATGATATGCGCCCTGATGAAGAACGTCAGTTGGTAAAGGGGCAGGACTTGGTTAATAAGGATCATCCACAGGTCATTGAAATATGGAATTTGGTTTTCATGCAGTTTAACAGGTTAAAGTCCGGAGAGCTGGAGCCTTTGCCAGCCAGGCATGTGGACACAGGGATGGGGTTTGAACGACTGGTGCGAGCCATACAGGGCAAGTCCTCAAACTACGATACAGATGTATTTCAGTCCTTGATTTCCTTTATAGCTAATAAGGCAGGGATAAAATATGGAGATAACGAGAAGACAGATATTGCAATGCGTGTGCTGTCCGATCATATTCGAGCGGTAAGTTTTGCCATAGCAGACGGGCAGCTTCCATCGAATAATAAAGCAGGATATGTTATCCGGCGTATTCTGCGCCGTGCTGTTCGTTATGCTTATACTTTTCTGGATTTCAAACAACCTTTTTTTCATGAACTGGTGCCTTTGCTGGCCAATCAGTTCCAAGGGGTATTTGATGAATTATTCCAGCAACAGGACTTTGTGAAAAAGGTTATCCTGGAGGAAGAAGTTTCATTTTTAAGGACATTGACAACCGGAATACAACGTTTTGAAAATTATGTACAGCAAAATAAAGTCATTGATGGCGATTTTGCATTTGAGCTTTTCGATACGTATGGCTTCCCGATAGACCTGACACAGTTGCTTGCCAGGGAATTAGGCTTGGATGTCGATATGGAGGGTTTTCAGAAGGCACTCACCAGGCAAAGAGAACGCTCCCGTGCTGCTACTTCCATAGATACCGGCGATTGGGTGATTATCGATGACGATGAAGATGTAGAGTTCGTGGGCTACGATACATTAACTGCACAGACGCAAATAATCAAATACCGTAAGATCAGTGCAAAGGGAAAAGATCAGTATCAATTGGTATTGTCGGTGACACCGTTCTATGCGGAAGGAGGGGGACAAGTTGGGGACACAGGTGTGCTGATTTCGGAAACGGGTGAAAAGATTATCATCACAGATACAAAAAAAGAAAATGGCCTTATCGTACATTTTGTAGATCAACTTCCCGCACACGTAGATGCCGGTTTTGAAGCTCAGGTCGACACCCATAAACGTGTCGATACAGAAAGTAATCATTCCGCAACACATTTGCTCCATGCTGCCTTGAAACAAGTGTTGGGGGATCATGTAAACCAAAAAGGTTCTCTGGTATCACCGGATGTCCTGCGTTTTGATATCTCTCATTTCTCCAAGATGACCTATGACGAAATAAAAGCTGTAGAAGATATCGTCAATGAGAAGATCAGGGCGAATATAAGCTTAAAAGAAGAACGGAATGTACCTTTTCAACAGGCGATAGATTCGGGCGTGACGGCGCTATTTGGTGAAAAATATGGTGATCATGTACGGGTAATTACGTTTGATGACAACTTTTCCAAAGAGTTGTGTGGTGGTACCCACGTAGCGGCAACAGGTCAGATAGGCTTCTTCAAGATTATAGCCGAGTCGGCTGTAGCAGCTGGCGTACGACGAATAGAGGCAATCACGGGATCGAAAGCTGCCGCGGTTATTCGTGAGCATTTTGAACTCTTCCAAAATGTCAAAGATCTTTTAAATAACCCAAAGGACTTTGTTTCAGCAGTAGGAAAATTAATAGAAGAAAACAGCTCTTTAAAGAAGGAGATTGAAAACCATATTAAAGAGAAGTCGTTGGCGCTGAAGAAAGAGTTAGAAGAAAAGTTTGAAACCGTAGAGGGCGTCAATTTTCTGGCGGCAGTTGTCGATTTGCCTCATGCAGATGCGGTGAAGACATTGGCTTATGCATTAAAAGGGATGATGGACAACCTCTTCCTGGTGCTGGGCGCAAATATCGAGGGAAAACCAAGCTTGACTGTTGTGGTTTCTGAAGACTTAGTCAAGAGTAAGGGGTTGAATGCCGGAGTAATTGTCAGAGACCTGGCAAAAGATATACAAGGTGGCGGCGGTGGACAGCCTTTCTTCGCTACAGCGGGAGGCAAAGATGTTTCAGGCTTGGAAACAGCTATAGCCAGAGCCAGAGCGTTTATTAAATAAAATTGATTTCTTATGCGAATAGTTCAACACATACTTTTGTTTTTCACTTTGTTATTGTTGTTTGCGTGTGGAAATTCAGATAAAATAATCATTGACGGACAGGTTTCCAACCCGGGCAATATACAGGTGGTAGCATTTTATGAAGGTGATCGAAAATTGGATTCGGTATACTTGAGTGATCTGGATAAGTTTAAATTCGAGCGGCCAGCTACGCAATCCCGGCTTATCACAATAACGATCGGAAAAAATAAATATCCCGTTATTGTCTCGCCCGGCGAGGTACTGCGCTTCACTACTGACCTGATGAATAACCCTGAGCATTATGAGGTAAAAGGTTCCGATTTATCTTTGGCGCTTCAGGATTTCCAACCTATTGAACAAAGGAAGCGTGCTGTGGAAGATTCATTGCAACAGAATTTTATCCAACAGACCGTCGGCAAGTCGGATGGAGAAATCGACCTACTGCGGACGGCCTATCTGTCGAAATATAAAGAGGCATCTCAATTATATACCAAAGAAGCTGTAGCATTCGCCAAAAGTCACCCCGATCTGGCGGGTTTTTATGTCATGAGTACATTGGATCCAGAGCTCGCTGAACAGGAACTTATCGCGTATGTCAATGCGATCGGCGATCAGTTTGGTGACAACAGGACGGTAACGGCCTTTAAAGAAGAGATTGAAAAACTGAAAAAATTAGCGGTTGGCCAGCCTGCTCCTGAGATCGTGGGTTATACGCCGCATAATAAGACCGTGAAGCTGTCGGATTACCGGGGTAAGTATACCCTAGTGGACTTTTGGGCTTCCTGGTGTATACCGTGTCGTAAAGAAAATCCGAATATCGTACGCTTATACCATACTTATAAGGATAAAGGGTTTGAGGTGCTGGGCGTATCATTGGATGATAATCCAGGCTCTTGGATGCGTGCTGTAGAAGATGATAAGCTGGAATGGACAAATATTTCGGATCTGAAAGCATGGAGTTCAGATCTTATTTTGGATTATCGGATAAAAGCTATTCCTGCTTCAGTGCTCATTGACCCCGATGGAAATATATTGGCTAAGAACTTACGGGGAGAAGAACTAAGTTTGTTCCTACAAACACTTTTTAATTGATCGGTAAAAGAATCAATATGTTAAGTTATGTTTACGTGTTAACAATTTAATAACATTTGGGTAACTTTATATTACCATAAAGTACATAATTTAGCAAAAAAACAACTATGAGCGCCAATCAAAAAATACTTGTGGTGGATGATGAGCAAGATATACAAGAGTTGATTTCTTACAACCTGACAAAAGAAGGTTATCAAGTATTCACCGCTTCCAACGGTAAGCAGGCTGTCCAGAAAGCAAAAGAAGTAAATCCCGACCTTATCATATTGGATGTCATGATGCCTGTTATGGATGGAATAGAGGCCTGTCGTATCATGCGTTCGATGCCTGAATTCAAACAAACTTTCATGGTGTTTCTTACAGCCCGTAGTGAAGAATACTCGGAAATTGCAGGTTTTCATGTAGGTGCGGATGATTATATTGCAAAACCCATTAAACCCCGGGCATTGATGTCAAGAATTAATGCAATCTTACGACGAAATGCAGCAGATCCTGTTGAAGAGGTTGCTGACAAATTAGAAATTGCTGATTTAATCGTCGATAGAGATTCGTTTATGGTCTATCGCGGTAATGAAAAAATTGTATTGGCAAAAAAAGAATTTGAACTACTTTATTTGTTAGCCTCCAAACCCAATAAAGTTTTTACCAGAGATCAAATATTAAAGGCTATCTGGGAAGATTCCGTAGTAGTAACAAATAGGACGATTGATGTACATATCCGGAAATTGCGGGAGAAGATTGGAGATCACTATGTATCTACAGTAAAAGGAGTAGGATATAAATTCGATCTGGATTAACTGATGCTACCCTGGTAATGTATGAGCTCTTGTATAAAATCCTCAAATTTTACGTTTAACCTATCGAATTTTTCGTAAATTTTCACTTTGTTGCCAACATTTGCTAAAGACTCCAATTCCTGAAAATCCCATCGCAATTTAGTGGCGCCGACATACTCCATAGTTGGTTTCATGTGATGTGCCAGATCTGCGATACCTTGGCAGTCGAAACTTCGAATACTTTCTGCTAACTTATCGAAATCCACAGGACATTGCACAATATACATATCGACAAATTGTCGTATCAATTCCTTGTTATTCATCATAGATTTCTCTATGACAGCCGGCTGGATATAGCTATAAATCATCGTATGTTAATCTTTTTTACAGATAATGTGTCCGTCAGAGATGCCAACAGCTCCTTATTGGATCGCTGTAGTAGCGGATGTATGTAATCTTCAGCAATTTCGCACAGCGGAAGAAGTGTAAATTTACGAAGGTGTAAATAGGGATGGGGGATGACCAGGTCAGATGTTTTCACCTGTTCATCGTTAAAATACAGAATATCAATATCTATAAGACGTGCCCCCCATTTTTCCTTACGGACACGGCCGAGTAGGTTTTCGGTTTTTTGGCAACATCCAAGTACATCATGAGGGGTTAAAACAGTCTCGACCAATACGACTTGGTTGAAGAAAACAGGTTGGTCTTCTACTCCCCACGCTGCGGATTCATAGATAGAAGAATGGGCAACAATGTGCCCAATATCCTGTTCGATATGCGCTCTCGCATCACGAAGTTGCCGGATCGGATTTCCGAGATTAGCTCCAAGGAGAATGTAAACCTTATTCATCGGTGCAATTATGAATAAAATATAATACAAAATCAAATAATTCCCTTAATTTAGGCCTATCAATCAAAGGTCATATGGAGTTTTTAAAACAGGTTTTAGCGACTTTTATCGGTGTATGTATTGCCGCGGTAGTGCTATTCGTGGGGATGTTGATTTTTATAGGTGTACTCGTCCAGCAATCTACTTCGCCTAAAAAAACTGTTGCTGTTAATGCGAATTCGGTATTGTACATCAGTTTAGACCATGCGATTGTAGAAAAAACGGAAACTAATCCATTAGAGGAATTAAATATTCCAATATATGGTGGAGAAAGATCTATTGGGTTAAATGACATACTCACACGTATCAAGTCTGCAAAAACGGACGATAATATTAAAGGTATTTATCTCAATCCTACCACAGTGGGTGTTGGTTTTGCAACTCTTAAGTCGATTCGGGACGCCTTGGTGGATTTTAAAGAATCAAAGAAATTTATTGTCGCTTACAGTGATACCTATTCTCAAAAAGCGTATTATCTGGCTTCCGTAGCAGATAGCGTCTACCTAAATCCGCAAGGCTCTTTAGATTTTCGAGGCCTTAGTTCTTCGGTTGTGTTTATGAAAGACGCTTTGGATAAACTCGGTGTAGATATGCAGGTAATTAAGGTAGGTACCTATAAGTCAGCTGTAGAACCATTTCTACGTAATGATATGAGTCCTGAAAATAGAGAGCAGGTGACTTCCTATCTTCAAAGCATTTACGAGAGTTTTTTATCAGGTATAGCTGAGGGCCGTAATCTGGAAAAAGATAGCTTACGTATCCTGGCCAACGCATATTTGATCCGGAATGCCGACGATGCTTTGAAATATCGGTTTGTCGACAAAAACTTATATAAAGATCAGGTATTAACTGAGTTACGACATCTTTTAGATGTCGATGAAGATAAAGATATTTCCGCTATCTCATTGTTGTCCTATACGGATAAGGGAGATGCGGGCTCGGCCAGGGACAAAGTCGCCGTTTTGTATGCTTATGGTGATATAGTTGATGGCGAAGGCAGTTTTACTAATATTGGAGGAGAGAGAATATCCAGAGAACTGCGTAAATTGCGTAAGGATAAGGATGTAAAAGCTGTTGTCTTTCGAATCAACTCCCCAGGTGGATCCGCACTAGCATCAGATATTATATGGCGGGAGGTGGAATTGACAAGACAGGAAAAACCCGTTATTGTCTCTATGGGAGATTATGCAGCTTCAGGAGGGTACTATATAGCCGCGGCAGCGGATTCTATATTTGCAGAGCCGACAACTTTAACAGGCTCGATTGGTGTGTTTGGGATTGTACCAAATTTCAAAGGCTTACTCAATAATAAATTAGGAATACACGTGGATGAAGTAAGTACCGGTAGATTTTCAGCATTAATGACAGATCCAGATCGTCCACTCACGGCTGAAGAACAAGCCTTGATCCAGATTGAAGTCAATCGCGTATATGCAACATTCGTAGATCGGGTGGCCGATGGACGTCAGTTAAGTGCTGCTCAGGTAGATAGTATTGGTCAAGGTAGAGTTTGGTCAGGAGCACAAGCTGTAGAGATTGGATTAGTGGACCGGATAGGTAATCTGCAAGATGCAGTAGCCGCCGCTGCAACCAAGGCAGCTATCACGAATTATAGAATAGTAGAACTTCCCGAGAAGGAAGACCCCTTTGTTCGTTTGTTTTCTACGTCGAAAGATAAAATCAAAAGCTGGATATTGAAAGAAGAAATAGGAGAATACGAAAAATATTTATTGGATATCAAGCAAATACTGACCAATACCGGGATTCAGGCGAGGATACCCTATACAGTAGAAATATATTAAATGAATCAATAAACAAAAAATAGATAGATGAAAACAATAGACAATTTGAATTTTAAAGACAGGAAAGCATTAATACGTGTTGATTTTAATGTGCCATTGGATGCTGAATTTAATATTACCGATGATAATAGAATTCAAGGTGCTTTACCTACGCTCAAGAAAGTATTGGGGGACGGAGGTGCTGTGATATTGATGTCACATCTTGGTAGACCAAAAGAAGGTCCAACCGATAAATATTCTTTAAAGCATATTGTCCCTTATCTGTCTCAGGTATTAGGCGTGGATGTACAGTTTGCCGATGATTGTATCGGAACAGACGCTGTTCAGAAGGCAAAGAATCTAAAAGCCGGAGAGGTTCTGTTGCTGGAAAATTTACGTTTCTATAAAGAAGAAGAGAAAGGCGATAAAGATTTTGCCGAAAAGTTAGCCCAGCTCGGCGATGTATATGTGAATGATGCTTTCGGAACAGCACATCGGGCGCATGCATCTACAGCTGTCATAGCACAATTCTTTCCACAAGCGAAGTATTTCGGGTATCTGATGGCCGCAGAGATTAACAATGCAGAGAAAGTATTAAATCATCCCCAACGGCCATTTACGGCTATCATGGGTGGTGCAAAGGTTTCCGATAAGATTGAGCTTATTGAAGCTTTATTGGATAAAGTAGACAATCTTATCATAGGAGGAGGGATGGCCTATACGTTTATAAAGGCTCGCGGTGGTGAAATTGGCAAATCTTTGGTGGAGCTGGATAAATTGGACCTGGCGAATGAGCTTGTGAAGAAGGCTGAGGAAAAAGACGTTAACCTGGTACTGCCTACTGACGCACAGATTGCTGATCAGTTCTCAAATGATGCTAATGTTTATAACGGGCCTAATGATCAGATTCCGGCCGACAAGGAAGGTCTGGATATAGGGTCAGATTCTGCTGAACACTTTGCAGAAGTGATAAGAGCTTCCAATACATTATTGTGGAACGGTCCGATGGGTGTTTTTGAGTTCGACACCTTTGCTACAGGTACCAAAGCCGTCGCAGATGCCGTAGTGGCAGCAACAGAAAAAGGTGCATTTTCTCTTATTGGTGGTGGAGACTCAGCAGCAGCAGTGGCCAAATTTGGTATGACAGAACATGTCAGTTATGTGAGTACCGGAGGAGGTGCTTTATTGGAATATATGGAAGGTAAGGTGTTGCCTGGCGTAAAAGCTATCGAGGAATAAACTATACTCGATCCATCTCTATATTTTGGGTATTTGGAATATTCAGTGGTACACGTTCTAATGTTACGAAACTGCTGTCTAATCCAAATCCCTTTTCTTCGCTCAAACTGAAGTGCTTAAGCACTTTGTAATATTCCATAATAATCCGTTTGTACCAACTTAGATCAGAAGTCTTCGTAAATACTTTTTCCAATACCACAAAGTTGAAATCACCGGGAATCTTATATTTCTTTAATGTATCATACTGACTGGTGATGTCTACTTCCTGACTTTTTACCATATCTTCCACAACTTTTCGAAATAATAAGCTGATTTTGTGCTCTTCGCGAAAGCCTAATTTAAAATCAACACGAATCAGTTTGCCCGGAATAAGCGGTGTGACATGATACTCTTTTGCATGTGGTATATCCATTACATCGACATGTACAAGCCAATAGACATCTGCTCGTTTGGGTTTCTTATTGAGGATAGAATAAATGATTTTAGTTTCAATTTCTTCTTTATTATTTGCACTTGTTAAATATACCAGCTGGGATGCAAAAGTTGGTACAGATTTATCGTTACTCAATTCCGATATAATCGGGTAGTATTTTCGGATGTCTACAAAGCGTACATAGGTGTTTTTAATCTTTCGGGCAGCATACCAACTGTACATCGTTCCAAAGAGCGAAGCTGCCAATATTAATGTTACCCATCCGCCATGGCCGATTTTTACACTATTTCCTGCAAGGAAGATAAATTCTAAACTAAAATACACTATTCCGAATAACGTGATCCAAAGTATATGAACATGTTTCCGTAGCATGAAGAAACACATCAGTATCGTTGTTGCTATAAAAGTTAAATTGATAGCAAGGCCATAAGCGGCTTCCATATTACTTGATTCCTGGAATATCCCTATAATGAGCATACAGCCTATATACAAAATCAAATTGACCGAAGGAACATACAATTGTCCCTTTTGGTCGCTGGGATAACGAATAGAAACCTTGGGCCATATGTTGAGGCGGACGGCTTCGGATATAAGTGTAAACGACCCCGAAATCATTGCCTGACTGGCAATAACAGCAGCTACTGTGGCTATCAACACCCCATAGAGGACAAACCAATCGGGCATGATAGCATAAAAAGGATTTTTCCCTCCAATAAGTTCTCCTTCATGTAAAATCAGCCAGGCACCCTGGCCAAAATAGTTTAGAATTAAAGTCAATTTTACAAAGATCCAACTTATGCGGATATTCATTTTTCCACAATGGCCCATATCTGAATATAAGGCTTCTGCTCCCGTTGTACACAGAAAAATAGCACCAATAATAAAGAGTGCATTCGGGTAATTTATTATAGTTTGGACGGCATAATACGGGTTTAGTGCCTTAAACACTTCCGGTGCCTGATCTATATAAAGAAAGCCAACCAATCCGATGGTACTAAACCAGACAAACATCAATGGTCCGAAAACACGTCCTACGATGGACGTTCCGAATCGTTGGATAAGAAATAATAACGAGACAATAGTGACGACAAGGGGAATAACGGGGAAACCCGGATTGCGGATTGCCAGACCCTCGACAGCAGAAGAGATGGTTATAGCCGGTGTGATCATACCATCAGCTAATAGGGCAGCAGCGCCTATAATAGCCGGTATGATCAACCATTTTGCTTTTCGTTTTACTAACGAATAGAGGGACAAGATACCACCTTCACCTTTATTGTCCGCATTTAAGGTAATCAAGACATATTTTATAGTGGTTTGTAGTGTTAATGTCCAGAATACACAGGAAATACTTCCGATGACGAGATCCTTGTCTACCACACCGTTGCTGAAGATAGCTTTAAAAACATACAATGGAGAGGTTCCAATATCGCCAAAAATTATTCCGAGAGAAATTAATAATCCGCTTAGACTAAGTTTATGGAGTGCTGATTTGTGATCAGATTTCATGATTTTTTCTGTGCTTTTTCTAATGCTTTAAAAGCCGTGCCAAACTTAGATAAATTGCTTGGCATTCACGAAGCTTCATGGTAAAAAATTATTTAGCGAATAACGTAATTTCCCGTTAAAAATTGTTAAAAGGTCAAAAAAAAGTTTTTTTAACAGTCTTTTTTTAAAAAATCATTTATATTTGTTATTGTAGATACCTGAAGTAATGAAAGTATTCGTTTTCAATATAGCAAAGTTATTTAGGGCAAGCGTTTTTGCGGTTGTGCTTTTCTCTGCGGCTATACCTGCATTCGGATATAGTCATGTACACAGCAGCCTTCATTTCAATTATGATAAAAGGGACAAATCTGACGAAGAAGCTGAAAAGAACATTACAAATGTCAAAGTAATATATAACCCGGTTTCTGAGCAGATTAATGTCAATTTTAAGGTAGGTAAACAAAATACAGTTGTCATCAAATTGATGGATGCCTTAGGCAATGAAGTGCTGAGTTTATCAAACGGTACATTAGAGGCTGGAGCCCAATCTTTGTCTTTTGATACCGACGGAAAGATAGCAGCCGGTTTTTATTTTGTACGCCTCACTTCCGGTACAGAAACTGTCATTAAGCGACTATCTATCCGGTAATTTATCTTTCTGTTTTTTCTTCCTTTTATCACCATATTCAGCATATCGTTTTAATAAAAATAAATATTTGTTTCATTTTAAAAACAAATGTCTAACTTTATAGAAGCTCATGGTTTCGATCTTTTTCGAAGAGAAATCGATGTAAGTTTTAAATTATGAAATAATCCGGAAAGCTATTTGTTTTTGAGTACATGTCGTCTTAATTTGCTTAAGTATAATTGTATTGGAAAATTTAGGTATACGTTTGCAGCAAGGTGATGAAACAGCCTTCTGTGAGTTATACGATTTATTTCACCGTAAATTGTACAGGTTTTGTTATGGCTTCTTAAAAGACCACCAACAGAGCCAGGAAGTGGTGCAGGAAACATTTTTGAGCTTGTGGACTTCTTACTGCAATCCTAACTTACGGCAGGATACCTCTATAGAGTCCTTGCTCTTCACTATCGCCCATCGTAATTTGATAGATAGCTGGCGAAAACAGATTGCATTGAATAAATGCAAGGAGCAGGCTTTGTACCATATTCCAAAGTTTGAAAATGAAACAGAAGCGTATACAATATCCAGGGATTTTGACCAGATCTATCAGAATGCTTTCGCGCAGTTAACCGAACAACAACAAAAAGTTTTTCTCCTTAGCCGTGAAGAAGGATTGTCTTATCACGAGATTGCCGAGCGTATGCATATTTCCAAAAACACAGTCAAATACCATCTCACGAATGCTCTATCGATTTTCAGAAAGTATTTGTCTAAATATGGTATTCTGTCTGTTCTTTTTTATTGGATTTTTAGATTTTTATAAAAAAAAATCATTTTTTCACTACCCGACTTTCTTTTTGATCCGTAGTACTTATAATATATGCCGAATTGTGCATGTAATTAGAGAAAAATGGATACAACGAAATTAAAAAGATTGTTGATAGCGTACAAAGAAGGGACAATCAGCAAAGAGGAAGCGGAACTTTTAAAAGCTTATGTATCTTCTACTGCTGAAGATAATACTGAAATGCTTCGTTCTGTACTATTTGAGTTGATGCATGAGGAGGATGAAGATCTTACGATCCCTGTATTGTCTGACGAATTATATCACAATATTATCTCTGATGTACGATTCCGTAGAAAGCGTACCAAACCTTTATATTTGAGAATAGGATCAGTAGCTGCCGTGATTTTGCTCATATTATCAGGTATCTGGTTTTGGAGTAGAGATTTTGCAGACAATAGTATTGGAAGAAGTGAAGAACGAGTTCGGATGGTCACTAGTACACCGACAGATCGGCTTCTTTTGAGAGCTTCTGATGGAACGACATACGATATAGATAATATTGTCACAGGCCGATCTGTAGCAGATCGCCAGGCACTTTTCTCGATAGAAGATAATGAGATTACTTATGAAAGCAACTTATCTCCACACACAGCCGATAACACAATACATACGCTTGTTACACCGAAGGGAAGACAATTCAAGGTAGTTCTCTCGGATGGTACTCACGTCTGGCTTAATGCAGCAACGACACTTAAGTTTCCTGTACACTTTGATCAGGACGAACGGATTGTAGAAGTTGACGGCGAAGCTTACTTTGAGGTGCATAAATCAAAAAAATGGCCTTTTATCGTACATAGTAATGGCCAAAAGATAAAAGTACTGGGTACACATTTCAATGTGCATTCGTACAAAGAAGATAATAAATCATCTACTACACTGATAGAAGGAAAGGTAGAAGTTTCGAATTCGGGCCAACAGAGGGTACTACTGCCAGGAGAACAGGCTGTTAGTTCAAATCAACATAATCACTTACTTGTACAATCAGTCAATGCCCAGGATGTTATTGCATGGAAGGATCATCTGTTTGTTTTTCATAACGAGGAGATTCAGGATGTCATGCGGCAGGTAAGCAGGTGGTACGATGTTGACGTCGAATATCTGGATGGTATGGAAGGTAAGCATATTGCGGGAACCATACCCCGGTACGAAAATATTAAAAAATTAATGGAGGCTTTGGCCGCTACGGATCTGCTGAATTACGAAATAAAAGGAGGTACAGTAATCATAAGTAAATAAATTAAAACCTAAAATGTTGTGAAGCAAGAATCGGATATGTGGGGACATATCCGATCCGATCCTTTCCATAGTGGTTGGGATAGCTTAAAAAATCGAATGACCAATTTTTTAATTATGACAAATGTATAAAAAATATACCAGATCATGTCGTGATCAATCGTTATTGTATTTTATAAAACATAGATCTATTATTATGAAAATAACGGTCTTATGGCTATTTCTATTTATGCATTTCTTTGTGATTGCCTCAGGACAGAAAATCACGTTAGAACTTAAAAATGTAGCCTTAGAAGTTGTTTTTCAAAATCTTAAACGACAGACAGGATATTACTTCCTGTATGATGCTGATGCCATCCGGCACATCAAAAAACTTTCTTTACAGGTCAAAGATGTTACATTGGAGCAGGCTTTGGACATATGTATGGAAGATTTGCCACTGAAGTATGTTATTCAGGAAAAAAGTATCATCGTCTCCAAAGAAAGCTATATCACAAACCTGGATATAGAAAAAAGTACTGACAACGTACAATCTTCTATATCCGGCGAGGTAGTAAATGAGAAGGGAGAAGCAATACCGGGGGTGACCGTACGTATCAAAGGGGGTATCACAATGACGGCGACAGATGAAAAAGGCAGATTTTCAATCCAGGTGCCGGGTTCATCTGCAGTGTTGGTGTTTTCTATCGTAGGATACAGTTCAAAGGAAGTCAATGTGGGCAGCCAACGTGACATAAAGGTTGCATTGACCCAGTCGGTTAGCGCATTGGATGCCGTGGTCGTAACCGCATTGGGAATTACAAGAGAAGAACGTTCATTAGGATATTCGGTGTCAGAAGTGGATGGTGATGATTTCAAGAAAGTGAGAGAACCGAATGTTATCAACTCCCTGGCAGGTAAAGTTCCGGGGCTGTCGATTAATACGACGGCCGGTGGGCCGGCAGGCTCTTCCCGTGTCATAATCCGGGGAGCGACCTCCATCACCGGAAATAATCAACCGCTCTATGTGATAGACGGTGTGCCTATGGATAATTCCAACTATGGACAAGTGGAGGGAAGCAAGTACTCTGCTGGCTTTGACATGGGAGATGCTATTTCCGCAATCAACCCCGAAGATATAGATAAAATAAGCGTACTGAAAGGTCCGGCAGCTGCGGCTGTATATGGCAGCCGAGCAGCCAATGGCGTTATACTTATTACGACAAAAAAAGGTGGCCGACAGGATCTAGGAATAGAGTTCAACAGTACGATGACCTTTGAAAACCAGCTGACACGCTTTGATGGATACCAAAACCTGTATGGGCAGGGAAGGAGCCAAGAGTTGGTGCAGGATCAAGATCAGGCGCGTACGTCAATGTTCAATAACTTCGGACCCCGTATGGACCCTAACCTTATGATGCCATATTTTGATGGGGTAGTTCGTCCCTATGCGTATGTACCAGACAATATTAGTGGTTTTTTCAGAACGGGATCGACATATACGAATAATGTGGCTGTGACGAACGGCACGGAGAACAACTCCTTTCGGCTAGCCATTTCGGATCTAAGGAATAACGATATTGTTCCCGGCAGTAGTATCCGTCGGAATACCTTCACACTTAGCGGTACCTCAAAATTAGGGGAGAAGCTGAAAGTAGAAGCAACGGGTTACTACCTCAATGAGGATGTGGTCAATCGTCCGGCATTAGCGGACGACCCTTCAAATATCGGTAATAATTTTGTTGGTTTGGCACGCAATGTCGATCAGGCGCTTTTCAAAAACTATTATAAAGATGATCAAGGCACTTATGTGGACTGGGGCGGTGGACAGTACCGTTTAAACCCCTATTGGATTATTCATGAGATGCGTAACAACACCCAGAAAGATCGATTGAGGGGTAACCTACAGGTCAATTATACCATCACGGACTGGATGAGTTTGCAGGGACGGGTAGGTACCGATATTACATTTTTGGATTTTGAAAAGTTCACACCGCGTACGACACCCGGATCGCTTACCGGCCGATTGAATACCAGGAATCAACGGTATGTAACCACAGAGTCAGACATACTACTGAGTGCTCAGAAACAAGTATCTGAGGACTGGCATCTTTCTGCAAGATTAGGAGCTAGTCTATCCAGAGTGCATAATGGTGGCACAACAGATGAGTTTTTGAACATGAATATGACCGATTTAATCAGTCCGAATAGCTTTGCAGACAAAACGGTGTTGGCGCACGCATTCCGTAAACATAATAATTCAGTTTACACGCTGGTAGGCGTGGGATATAAAGGTTACTTATATGCCGATGCCACATTGAGGCGAGATGTATCGTCGACACTCCCCACAGACAATAATACTTACTATTATCCTTCCATATCAGGCAGCTTTGTTTTTACAGATGCATTCAAGATGGATAAACAGGTATTGTCTATGGGGCGACTAAGAGCTTCGGCAGCCGAAGTGGGTAATGATACAGATCCATATCAACTGGATTTGTATTATGATCTCAACCCGTTGACATTTAGGAGTCAATCGCTCGGTAAAGTGGCCAGTCCGTTATTACCCAATCCGAATTTAAAGCCAACCCGTACCCGTTCATTTGAAATCGGTACAGAACTTAAATTCTGGGGAGAACGGCTAGGAGTAGATTTTACCTACTATACGCAACGATCCCGTGATCAGATAAATAGAGTGCCATTGCCTATGTCCTCGGGATTTAGAGAACAGGTCGTCAATGCGGGTGTTATCCTCAATAGAGGAGTTGAAATCGGGATTAGGACACAACCTGTTTCCAATGAAAAAGTACATTGGGATCTAAATTTTAATTTTGCACGTAATAAGAACGAGGTAGAATCTTTAGCAGAAGGTATTCCCTTTCTGACGCTTTCCGAAGCCCGGTGGATGGGTGTTGCCGTGGTTGCTATGCCTGGTGCTCCTTATGGATCGATATTAGGATATGGCTATAAACGGGATCCCGATGGCAACATTATTTTGAACCCCTCCGGTCTCACGCCGATGGTCAGTGATGAACGTGAGCTCATCGGTCAAGGAACCTTTCTGTGGACTGGCGGATTGTACAGCAGTGTAAGCTATAAGAATTTTGGGCTGACCACGGTGCTCGATATGAAAACCGGAGCTGATATATTCTCCATGTCTAACCTGTTTGCCGATGCAAGAGGTAGTTCGGTCAATACATTGGCAGGACGTGAAGAATGGATACAGTCCGAAGAAGAACGAATGGCTGGAGGCTACACAGAACAACAATGGCAGGACATGGGTATGGTAAGGGGGTATGTTCCCGAAGGTGTCGTCCAGACAGGGGTGGACGGTGAAGGAGAACCGATCTATGCGCAAAATACCCGCGCCGTAGATCCTTCAATTTATTGGGCCAATGTCTATCATGACAGTCAAGGCATAGCCATTCCCTATATTTATGATGCAAGTTATCTAAAAGTAAGGGAGATCACGTTGAGCTACCGTGTACCCTCGAAGCTAACATCTAGATGGGGCGTTCGCGATTTGAGTATAGCTGTTGTAAGCCGCAATCCTTTCATCATCTATAAATCAGTTCCTAACATAGACCCTGACTCCAATTACAATAACGGGAATGGACAAGGTTTTGAATATGGTTCCTTACCATCGCGACGTAGCTGGGGCATGAATTTAAACTTTAGGTTTTAGTGATTACAGAAAAACATGAACAGATGAAAAAGTTCTTAAAAATATATTTATCGATCGCTGTGCTTTTAGCTATGTTGGGATCCTGCGATAAGTTTGACGATGTGAATATAGATCCTACAAAATCCAGTGATATGGATCCGGGGTTGCAGCTGTCTTGGGTACAGGTCAATTTTTCAGGCCATCTGGAGAATGTTGAACGCCTCAATACGATGATGACAATGCCTATGGTGCAGCAGATTGGCGGTATATGGGCAAACAGATGGGGACAGATGTATATCAAGAGTGCAAATTATATGCATATAATATGGGAAAACTCTTATCCAAATGATGTATTGAATATTGTTGATGCCGTGGAGCGTACGACCGGTGATGCGACCAAGACGAACCTGAATGCGATATGTCGTATCATGAGAGTTTATGTCTTTGCACGCCTGACGGACCTCTATGGCGACATTCCATATACAGAGGCATCACAAGCAGCATTTTCAGGTGTGGTACGTCCCGCCTATGACAAACAGGAAGATATCTATAATGATTTCTTTAAGGAGCTGAAAGAGGCCGCTCAACAGTTGGATGCTGCCAAAGACCCGGTACCCACTGATCTTTTTTACAACGGCGATATAGCCTTGTGGAAGAAATTTGCAAATTCTTTGCGATTGCGTTGTGCCCTGCGGTTGGTCAAAGTCAATCCTACAAAAGCCGAAGCTGAGGCAATATCGGCTTACCAGGATGGTGTATTTACCGGCAATGAGGAAATGTGCGTCATGAAGCACGAAAATGTGCAGAGCGACTACGCCGATGTACGTGGCAATGCAGCTTCCGTGGGGATTAATCAGCATGAAGTTTTGCCTAGATTGTCAAATACGTTGATCAATGCTATGCGCAATACGAATGATCCTCGTTTACCACACATCGCACGCTATTATATTGATGTGCCTTATCAACCTTTCACCCGTGTGGACATTACGCAGCAGGTGGTCGATGTCGTCGGATATACAGGAGTGAATCCCACAGATTATATCTGGGATGACTGGAAGCCTTCTTTTGATATTAATGTTCCGGGTCGGGGAGCCTATACAGTAAGTAACAACGAGCAGAAAGCGCAGCTAGCCAATTTTCTGATACAAAATGATGCGCCCTTTCTCCATTTGACTTATGCAGAAGTTGAGCTGTTATTAGCAGATGCCTCCTTACGTTTTGGTAACAAATTTGGCGACAATGCGCAGATACATTACGAAAGAGGTGTTCGTGCGGCATTGGAACAGCTGGCGCTGTTTAGAGGAGGGCCGGTCATTCCGAATGCGGATATTACGACATTTGTACAGGGAGTACCGCTTATTCCGGGTAGAGAACTAGAGATCGTTAATACGCAGCTATGGATAGCCTTGTTTTTAAATGGCCCCGAAGCCTATGCCAATTGGCGCCGCACGGGTTATCCTGTATTACCTTCGTCAGTGACAGGAGAATCCAATACGACCACCACACCGAGGCGATTTGAATATCCATTAACAGAAAAAGAACAGAACAGTACAAATTATCAGGCTGCGGTACAACGGCTTTCAGGAGGAGATTCCTGGAACAGCCGCGTATGGTGGGATACAGAATAAAATATATAGATTATGGTAACTAAAATCCTAAATATAGTATTGCTTTTCTGTGCTTTTCTAACTCCTTTAGGAGGAATAAGTGGCTGCACCGAAAAGGAGATTAAAGAAGATGAACCGTCAAAATACCGGATACTCGGATATTTATATGTGGGAGACAATCTGGAAGATTCCTTTCGTCAAGTTGATCTTTCCCGTTTGACTGACCTCAATATCGCATTTGTAAATCCAGACAGACAAGGCAATTTTCAATCGAATCCATTTTATACGGCATTGGTTAAAAAAGCTCATGAACATCAGGTGCAGGTGTTTTTCTCCATAGGTGGCGGCTCACCTCCTGACCACTTGGGAGATGTCCTGTCTACAGCTGATGGGAGAGACAAATTGGTAAACGGTATTGTCGACTTTTTGGATAAGTACGGCTTCGACGGAGTAGATATCGATCTGGAAAATGACCTGATCAATACACATTATGCACCTTTCGTGTATCAGACAGCAAAGGCCGTCAAAGCAAAAGGCAAAATGGTAACTGCAGCGTTGGCCAAATGGAATTCAAATCTTATCGCGGATTCGACTTTGGCTCGTTATGATTTTATCAATATAATGTCTTACGATGCGACCGGGCCTTGGAATCTAGATAATGCAGGTCCACATTCCTTGTATACAATGGCTGTAAGTGATTTTGAGTACTACCGCGATACACGCCGTATCGATGCTGATAAGTTGATGATCGGTGTCCCTTTCTATGGGTATGGTTTCAACGGTGCTCCTTCTGCCATGTTCTACAAAGATATTGTAGCAAGTTATCCTGGAAGCGAAGATAAAGATGAAATTAATGTAAGCGGGGGGACGGTATATTACAATGGGATTCCGACGATTCGACGTAAAAGCAAGTTTGCCAAAGAAAAAGGAGCAAGAGGAGTGATGATATGGGAGCTTACACAAGACAGCGATGATGAAAAATCATTGCTCAAAGCCATTCATGAGGTCCTGAATGAAGAATGATATTTTTTACTAATATATGTTAAAAATGAACAAGATAATTTACCATATCATCCCATCCCTACTGATCTTATTTATCATGGGTTGTGAGAAAAAAGAAAAATATGAGTTTGATCCTGATTTTTTCCCGAGAATATTCGATCAAACCGGAGTTTTTAACAGTCCTATGCAGGTCATCTCTGAAGGCGAAGCGGTGGAATACGCAGGTTTGGTATTTTCTCCGGCAGGAAAGGTGGATGTCACCTGGAAAGTAGATGGCCAGGAAGTCTCTAAAGCGGAAAACTATGTTTTTTCTCCTACGTCAGGTGGAGAGTTCGAGATCACGCTAGAGGTAACCAATAACGGCAAAACAGCTGTCCGCCGGTCAAGAGTATTGGTGAGCCCATCTGAATATACGTTTGATAGTTATACCAAAGTGGCGATGTCTTATCTTTCTGAAGAAGGCAGTGTAGCCAATATTGATTGGAATACGGTCAACCATATCGCTTTCAAAGCTGCCCGTGCACTTCCTGACGGACAATTAGATGTCACGGCGGGAGAGACAAACCAGGTCGCAAATGAATTAGTTGCTCGTGCTCATATCCATAAAAAGAGAGTTCTCTTAGGAGTAAGTGGCCGCTTGTCCGGGTTGGACGGTTGGGCC
>JBEBVG010000040.1:0-22117 GCA_040392845.1 Sphingobacterium sp.
GTTCTGCAACAACAGACTGGATGGCGCAAGAGCAAGAACGTGGTATCACGATTACCTCTGCAGCTGTAACCGTATTCTGGAACTATCGTGGCAAAAAATATCAGGTAAACGTTATTGATACACCAGGGCACGTTGATTTTACCGTAGAGGTAAACCGTTCGTTACGCGTATTGGACGGGCTGGTATTCTTATTCTCAGCGGTAGACGGCGTAGAGCCTCAATCGGAGACTAACTGGCGCTTAGCAGATGGTTATAAAGTACCCCGTATTGGTTTTGTCAATAAAATGGACCGTTCAGGTGCTGACTTCCTCAAAGTTGTAAAACAAGTGAAGGATATGCTTGGCTCGGAAGCTGTAGCATTACAGTTACCTATAGGTGCTGAAGATGATTTCAAAGGTGTAGTTGACTTAATCAACAACCGTGGTATGGTATGGAATGACGCTGATAAGGGTATGACCTTTACCGAAGTTCCAATCCCTGACGACATGTTGGACGAGGTAGCTGAATACCGTGAAAAATTATTAGAGGCAGTGGCTTCTTATGATGAATCGTTGATGGAGAAATTTTTCGATGATCCGAACTCATTGACCGAGCGTGAAATACTGGATGCATTGCGTAAAGCAGTATTGGACAACGCTATCGTTCCTATGGTTTGTGGCTCATCCTTCAAAAACAAAGGTGTGCAGACCATGCTTGACCTGGTTATGGAATTGTTGCCTTCTCCATTGGATATTGAAGCGGTTAAAGGGACTGATCCCCGCAATGATGCCGAGATCGAACGCAAGCCTTCTGAATCAGAACCTTTCGCTGCATTAGGTTTCAAAATCGCTACAGATCCTTTTGTAGGCCGTCTGTGCTTCGTACGCGCATATTCGGGTGTATTAGAGGCAGGGTCTTATGTCTTGAATACTCGTTCGGGAAACAAAGAGCGTATATCTCGTATCTTCCAGATGCACGCAAACAAGCAAAATCCTATCGAAAGAATTGGTGCTGGTGATATTGGTGCTGTAGTAGGTTTTAAAGATATCAAAACTGGTGACACCCTTTGTGACGAGAAGCATCCTATTATTCTTGAATCTATGGTATTCCCTGAACCTGTAATCGGTTTGGCTATTGAACCTAAAACACAGGCTGACGTAGACAAATTGGGTATAGGTCTAAGCAAGTTAGCGGAAGAGGATCCTACATTTGTTGTCAAAACTGATGAAGACACAGGTCAAACCGTTATCTCAGGTATGGGTGAACTTCACTTAGACATTTTGATTGACCGTTTGAAACGTGAATTCAAAGTAGAAGTAAATCAAGGGGCTCCTCAAGTTGCCTATAAAGAGTCAATCAACGGTAGCACTGAACACCGCGAAGTGTACAAAAAACAATCCGGTGGTCGTGGTAAATTTGCTGACATCAAAGTGGTTGTATCTCCGGCAGATGAAGATTTTGAGGCAACGAAGTCACCACTTCAGTTTGTTAACGAAATCGTAGGAGGTGCTATTCCTAAAGAATATATTCCTTCTGTCCAGAAAGGCTTTGAGGTTTCGATGAGTAATGGTGTGTTGGCAGGTTTTCCACTATCGGGAATGAAGGTTCGTTTGATCGATGGATCCTTCCACGCTGTGGATTCAGATTCGCTGTCTTTCGAGCTAGCAGCTAAGATGGCTTATCGTAATGCATTACCGAAATGTTCACCGGTATTGATGGAACCTATCATGAAGATAGAAGTTTTAACACCAGAAGAAAACATGGGTGATGTCATGGGTGACTTAAACCGCCGTCGTGGTCAGATGCAAGGTCTTGATACTCGTAATGGTGTCCAGGTAATTAAAGCGATAGTTCCTTTATCTGAGATGTTTGGTTATGTGACTCAACTACGTACTATTACTTCAGGACGTGCTACTTCGACGATGGAGTTCGATCACTATGCAGAGGCTCCACGCAACATACAGGAGGAAGTAGTTGCAAAATCTAAAGGTAGAATCAAATCTATAGAAGAATAATTAATAACAATTTGACCGTTGGTTATAAATAGCTCTAATCAACGGTCTTTACTTCAAATAAATAATATAATGAGCCAAAGAATTCGAATCAAATTGAAATCTTACGATTACAATCTAGTTGACAAATCAGCAGAAAAAATCGTAAAAACCGTAAAACCTACAGGTGCAGTAGTTAGTGGTCCTATTCCATTGCCTACACAGAAAAAAATCTATACGGTATTACGTTCACCACACGTAAACAAAAAAGCACGTGAACAATTTCAGCTATGCTCATACAAGAGATTGTTGGATATTTATTCATCAAACTCAAAAACTGTTGACGCATTGATGAAACTGGAATTACCTTCAGGTGTTGAAGTTGAAATCAAAGTGTGATAGGATTTCTTTTTGTTAAAGAAACAGGGTCTTTTCAGCTGAAGAGACCCTGTTTTTTTCTATATATTTAAATCTATCTATCGGGGTTAGTATCTTTGCTAAAAACGGATGAGTTTTTAAAAACTTGACTGCGAGATGAAAAAATTATGGCGATATTGTAAAATCTTAGAATCTATAGGTATACATCCCGGCATATCTTATCTTGATGGCAAAAAAATCAGGATGTTGAACCTGATCGCATGGACCTGCATCCCCTTCACCTTTTTCTTTTCTTGTGTGAATTGGCATGAGGGCCGGCATTTTCTATCGGCTATTAATGCATCAAACTTCATTGCTTCCGTCTTTGTATTGGTACTTCATCACTATCGCCACTACATTAGTTCAAGATTGGTTTTAACTTTTGGTAATTTTTTATTTTTCTTTCTCGGTAGCTTCTTTTATGACAACGGAGGAGAATACTTTCTCTTAAGCACACTTATTGTGGTCTTGTTGGTCTATGATAAGAAATGGATACAAATAAGCTCAGGAATTTTCATACTCTCAGCTATGTTCATAGTAGCTTTCTATCCGAGTCCACTATTTTTAGAGCAGCAGGTGCCTGCATCCCGGATCTTCTTTAATTTTATCGGATCGGTCTCATTTATCATTGTCGTCGTCGTTTTTTTTAAGAATATCCAGCTCGGCTATCAAGACAAGATTGAGGAGCAACATGCTAAACTCAAAGAAATGAATAATGCGATGGAAAATATCTTTTCTATCATTGCTCACGATATCCGGAGCCCTCTGGTTTCTGTACAGAATATGCTTTCTCTGTTTCAGGAAGATGTAATTACCGAGAAAACCATGAAAGAGAATGTCTATATAATCAAAAATAGAATATCTCATCTCAATGAAGCTTTGGACAATCTGCTGAAATGGAGCTCACGCAATATCCATGGCATCAAAGCCTATCGAACAGATGTCTCTATTGCGGACACGATTCAGGAAGTACTCCAACTCTTGTCCCCGCAAGCTAGTCAAAAGAAGATTATATTAAAAAAAGAAATAGAGCGGAATTTAGTTGCCTATGTAGATAAAGATCAGATTACCATGGTTTTCCGAAACATTATAAGCAACGCTATAAAGTACAGTTTTTTCGGTGAAAGTGTATTTATCTCCGCAAAGAGCATTCAAGGTCAAGCCATTATCACCATTAAAGACAACGGTATAGGCATGACAAAAGATAAGCTAAGTCAACTATTCAAAAATTTACAGATCCCTACCATAGGCACTGATGGCGAGCGTGGAAGCGGCCTCGGTCTTTTATTATGTAAAGAGTTACTGACGGAAAATGGCGGTAATTTCAACATTACAAGTCAACCTAATGCTGGCTCTATATTCACTATTTCCTTGCCCATTAAAAAAAGCAGGCCATTGGAGTTGGAGACACCTACATTGGAAAGATAACCTGCTTTAACTTAAAAAGAAAAGGGTGGCCTTAAAAGCCACCCTTATGCTATAACAAACCTAACCTTAGAATTTGAAAGTCAAGCCAAATTGACCTGAATTAAAGAAATTCTCAAAGCTGTTCAGATTTACATTAAAGCCAGTAGTAGCTTTTGCACCATCGACATCAACTTTTGAACTATTGAAACCGATAACGTTAGCAAATTTATAATTAACAGCAATTTTGTCTGTTAAGAAGAACTGTGCACCGATACCCGCATTAGCTCCAAAACCGCTAATTTTTGGATCTTTTACTGATGAACCAGCAGTAACAGTTTCTCCATTTTCAGACTCATAACCAGCAGCAACTTCAGCATAAGTCTTGAAGCGCGACCCAAGTTCTAAGAAATAATAACGACCGAAAGCACCGATATCAAATGTACTTGCTTTTTCTTGAATATCTACGCCTTCCCCATAATTGTCTTCATTACTAGTTCCAACTTTAGCAAAAATACCCACAGCAATTTTGTCCGTTACAAAATAACCAACTTGTGGATTAAAGTTAAAATTAGTCGTCTTAATTTCAGCATTTTTGTTATCTCGAGTGTTGAAACCCAAGTTACCTTCGACGATAAAATTTCCTTTATCAAAACCAAATTCTTGTGCATTCGACACCAATGCTAACCCTGCTACTGCAGTCATAGTAAGTAATAATTTTTTCATACTCTTTTTATTTTTTTGTTAAAAACTGCCCAAAACTAACCTTTTAAAACAAAAAGTCAAAAGTTAAAATATCACAGAAAAGTCAATAAAATATTCTATCGATAATTCGCATTGGCAATCAAGAGATTACTACTACTAATATCACATAAAATAAACTATGTTATTTCGATTGACGCTGGATTTATATATCTTAGCTATACTAAATGAGCAAACAGTTTATCATATGCTATTTCTTCTTTTCAGCTTTTATAGGAATATATCAGCCAGAAAAGTTGTTACCTGCAACAATCTTTATAACTGAAGAACAGGAAGAAATGCCAAACAGAATGCAAGATGAAAGCGAGAACGAACGACAATTCGAAGAACAACTTCTCCCGATTGAGGAATATCTATCATTGAGGACCGTTCCTACTATTGTGTCGTACTTTATAAGAAATGTATTCATTCCTAACACCCCTCCTATTCCTTTACTCGAGCCTCCTCCAGATAACCGTTCCTAAAAAATATTTTTTTTCAGGCACAGATGACCTACTGCCAGTATCTTTACAAAAGCAGTAGTCTTTTATCGTATTATATTACTTACAAGCAAAAAAAAAAATGAAAACTATTCTTTACATCACAACTATTGTATTTTGTTTATTTATAAGCCTAGTAACAACAAATGCTCAACAACTAAATGAACAAGAACTAAAAATTAATATACAAAATATTCACAATTCCACGGAACAGATCAAACAATTAATGCCCATAACATTCGATTACGACACACAAAAATTCGGCAAGCTCGATCTGCCACACGGCAATCAGTACGGCTTTTTAGCCAGTAGTGTCAAAAATATATTACCTCATATAGCCAAAGAGTCATCACAAGTCTATACTGTAGGTAAAAATGCGACAAAAGTTGCCAAATATGATGATGTGGATTCCGAGAGGCTTATTCCGTTACTAGTCGCTGCGATAAAAGAACAACAGCAACAGATTGAAGCCTTACAAAAAGAGGTAACAGCACTAAAAAAGAGCACTAAGTAAAGCTCTAGAAATATCAAATGCAAATTATATAGTAATTTTGAACAAGGGAAGTTTCTGGGATTCCCCTTGTTCAAAATTACTATATGGTTCTAAAAAGCATACACCAAAGCTATGGAAACCTGTGAAGCACTCTTTGTCGCGGTACCATCCTTCTTTAAAAACAGAGGTTGGTCATTATTATCAAGTCGAAATTCCGGGATCAATGTCAACCCTCCGTGTTTAAGATTAGCGGATAAAGTAACAGTAGTATACGCCTCTCCCGTTACACCTTCTATATCTTTAATTTTAAAATACTCTCCTCTTACGCCTAATCCGATATTTTCAGAAACATTGTATTTTGGATAAAGGGCGACTCCACTATATCCACCGTCAGCGGCCTGTGTATAATCCGCTGCATTCAGCCCAAGAGAAAACTTGTCTGACAAATCATAGCCTGCTACCAAGTCTACCAAAGTTCCTGAGGTATAATCATCCTGGCCTCCTGCTGCTATACCAGTTAAAAAATTCAGATATGTACTAAGACCCTCCAAAGGTGAGACGTATAACTGTGCTCCCACATGCGACACACCATTGAGGTCTTGATACACATTCCAATCATTGAACAATCCAGCCATCAACGACACTTTATCTGAAAATGAATAGGTCGCCTTAATACCTGCATTCTGAAATGGCCCTGCTCCAAATAAGTACGAAGTTGAATAATGAAAATTAGCTGCGGGAGAAATGACCTCATATCCGATAAAAGTTCCCATATACCCCGCCGTCATATTGAACTTATCCGTAAAATCATATGATGCATACAAATTCTGAATATGAAAGGAATTGGAATTATCGTTAGCATCCCCTGTCGGTAATGTGAGATATTGTCCACGAGGACCGAATGACAATTCCCCTACAAACGTAGCTTTTCCCGTCACCTTTTTTACACCAAGTGCTAACATACCTAGTGAAAGAGAATTCTGATCGTTGGCAAAATACGTATTGATATTTTGCTGCTCTGCAAAATCGTATTTCCAATAAGCGTCTGCATAGCCAGATATCTCTAAAGAAGAGGATGATTCTTGGCTATAAACAAAAAAACAAAATAAAAAGAGGTTAAAAAAAATCAAAAAACAAGATTTCATGGTGATTTGTATTTAAAATTTACACTAAACAATTAAAACAAACGTATTTTAAAATCAAAAATGAAATTGTAAACTACATAAAAAATAAAAACAACATAAAAACAACAACAAAACTCAATTATTTAACAAACAATAACATTTATATAATAAAATACAATGCAATTGTAGTTATTTTTTTATTAAAAACAACGAAAAATATAATTTTTTATATAAAAAACACAAACTTTATAGCATTTTGTTGATTAAATAATATTTTTTATCAAAAAAAATTATGAAAATAAAAAAATAAATACCAATATTTGCATACAACAACAAAACAACAACTAAAAACAACAGTATTTATTCAACTAAATCAAAAAAAATGAAAAAAATATTACCATTTGGCCTGTTAGTACTCGTAGTTTTAATAGGTTTAGTCGTTCCCGCCACCGTAACCACAACTGTGACTGACGTTACTCTCGATACAGGTGATACCGCGTGGTTACTTATGTCCGCTGCACTTGTCCTTCTGATGACTCCCGGACTTGCCTTTTTTTATGGAGGAATGGTTAGAAAGAAAAATGTCATTTCGACAATGTTGCAAAGCTTTGTTTGTATGGGGCTGATCACCATTATCTGGGTAGTTTTCGGCTTTAGCCTGGCATTTGGAGACGATATAGGAGGCATAATCGGCAATCCATCTACTTTCTTTATGATGAAAGGTATGCTCGGAAATAATGCTTGGGCCGCACTACCTACTATTCCTATTGCCTTATTTGCCATGTTTCAGCTTAAATTTGCCGTTATCACTCCAGCTCTCATTACAGGGGCTTTTGCAGAACGCATAAAATTCAATGCTTATCTGATATTTATCACCCTGTTTGTGCTTGTAATTTATGCACCTTTAGCACACGCAACCTGGCATCCAGATGGCATCTTAGCAACAATGGGTGTTTTAGACTTTGCAGGAGGTACTGTCGTACACATGTCAGCAGGTTGGGCAGCCCTAGCATCTGCTCTCTACCTCGGTAAAAGAAAAGAACAATCACATACGCCAGCACGGATCAGCTATGTTATCTTAGGTACAGGCTTATTATGGTTTGGCTGGTTTGGCTTTAACGCCGGATCTGCGGGAGGTGCAAATGAACTTGCAGCCTCCGCTTTTGCTACAACAACTACTGCTTCAGCTGCCGCTGCTATAGCCTGGATCTTCTTCGACATCCTTAAAGGACAAAAGCCATCAGCAATGGGAGCTTGCATAGGTGCAGTTGTAGGTTTAGTCGCTATTACTCCGGCAGCGGGTTTTGTCACCATTCCTCATTCGTTGGTTATTGGTGTGGTTGCTGCAGTGATTAGTAATTTAGTAGTTATATGGCGAACAAAAAAGGGTATCGATGACACCTTAGATGTATTCCCTTGCCACGGAGTCGGCGGGATGGTGGGTATGCTCCTAACCGCTGTGTTTGCGCATAGCAGTGTCAATTCCGCTGTAACAACGAATGGTCTTTTCTTTGGGGAGACTGGTTTGTTCACCGCACATCTTATTGCCCTTGTAGGCGCATCTGCGTTCGCATTCTTTGGTTCTCTTCTACTACTCAAGATCACAGATCTGATCACCCCTTTACGTGTTACCGAACAGGAAGAACTTGTAGGACTGGATGTTAGCCAGCATGACGAAGAATTATAATATTACTTAATCCTTAACATCTATCTATTGCGGAAGGCAGTACTATAATGGTACTGCTTTCTGATTTATAGCCGGATTCCTCCTTTCAATTATCAGAATAAATTATTGAGTTAAAGATGATATTCGGTTGCTTTAATCTGCCCTACCTATTTTATAGTGCTATTCGCTTCAAAAGGTTCTTCGCCTGTGAGGCAATGAAATAATCAGAATTGCTTGCTAAATCGCTGACTTTTTTTATCAGCTTCTTATCCAATTGAGATTTGTTATTTTCCAGAAGGGAAAAGATTGCGATAACCTGATTTTCAGGCCGCCCCGGAAGAAAGGAAAGAAGCTGCTCAAGACTCTTACTATCTAATGGCACTGCAGCTAGCCGGGTTAGTAGTGCATTCTTTACAGGATTAGCTGCTGGCAAAAAAAACGCTAATAATACACGCTGACATGAAGGATCCGACAATATGTTATCCCGTAGCTGCGCCAAAGCAAAATGGGGAATATACTCGTCGTGATTTCCCACCAATTCAATGATATCGGCAATGAACCGATCATACTGTGTCGGGCTGATAGTTTTAAAAATAAAGGCGATATAATCTCTATTTCCGGAATGCAATATATATTTCACGAAAGAGTCGGAAAGTATACTCCTTGTATGTTCGACAAGTTGCCGACGTATCGGGCCGTTTGTAAAGTGCCAAAGGGTATAAACAGTATATAAAGCTCCCTCTACTGTAGTACCATCAAAGGTCGTGCTGGTCGGACGTGTTACCGCATCTACCTGAAGGGAATGTATATGCGTTGAGGTATCGATCATATCTTCTACCTCATAATCTCGTAGAACAGAGGCGGTATCTGCAAGGATCTTGTGTAACTGTGCATGATCTTCTGCAGTTAGCTCCACATGGTCAAATTTAGTCAATTTGTGTGTTTCGTCAGTATGATAGGAAAGAAACCTGCCCAATAGATCCCATCGTACGGTAATACTTATAGGTTTACATAACCCGTCCGAACATACATCCGTCTCTAAATGGGCAGAATAAAAAAAAGGATCTCCATGCTCCGTATAGTTAAGAAACACATCCACCTCTACCTGTTCGTTCACTTCAAACCGGAATGCGGGAACAGATTTCACTATGGGCTGCTCCCTCTCCTGCGCGCAGGAAGAGCTTACCCATAGAAAAATCAGTATACACCCCCAACCAAGACCCAAAAATTTAGGTATAACACCGTATCTCAAAGATTTTAGCGAGGTCATCACCATTGGTTCTTGTGACTGTAATCCGTATCGAATCGGCTTGCACTTGCGGAAAATCATGTACAAATTTACGAAGATAGTTTTTCTCGAAATATTTCTCGTACACTACTTTGCCTTTATTTTTTACTTCGATTTTAAAATCGGCGACAGTTTCAGGCTGATAGCCTCTCACCTGATTTTTCTGTACTGATCGCTGTCCCGAAAGACGGAGAAAGCGATTCAGGCCGGTATCAAAAGTACACTCTACAGTTCCTATTTCCTGCGTTTTCCGCCAACTTAGCTCAATCCATGGGTCTCCCCCGGCCATCTCCGCTTGCCATTGATGTGTCGTTCCATCTTGTATATTACGGTTTATACCATCTATTACGTTAATTGCCTTTCCATCTGCCGTCTCACTGGAAGCTTTGACATTAGCCGAACGAGCCAGGTCATTTCCATCAGTATTTACCACACCAAGCAATGCCTGATCCTGACGCAAAAGAATCTGTTGCAACCTATCCATATGTTTTTTATCTGAAGTCAGCTTGCGTGGTGTCAGATTCTCCTGAAGGTTATACGACATCGCTGTGCCAATTGCCTGGCCAAGTATCGCACACGTCGCCATAACTCGTGTAGTGGACAAAGCAACATGAGAAACGCTGATATTGCGCCCCGCCATATAAAGATTGTCAAAGGTCTTGCTATACAAAGATCGCATCGGGATAGAATAAGGCCCCTTCAGTTTGATCGAACGAAATGGTTTTTGTGAAGTATCATCCATTCCTTCAGGAAGGTGATCGTCGAGAGGCCAGCCGCCGTAAGCGACCCGATCCTCCAATAATGTAGGAGCTTGTACATCACGTTGGGTCATGACGTAATCCCCTGTAATACGACGGCTTTCACGCTTACCGGGTATCGTGCCAAACCAGCTCAAAGCCCAGTTTGCTGCTTTAGGGTGATCGCCGGAATTTTTGACGTAATCCCAGATACCAAACACGACGGCCATCAGATCGTCCCGGATTTTTTGTCCGTCATTGACGATATCTTCCATACCGCCCAGTTCAATCCACCAATATCCATATTCATACGAATGAATCTTACGGTATTGGAAATCCTTAAATGTATATTTCCTTGCCCAGGAAGGAGCCGTAAAAGGCATAGGTCGGTCATGTTCCGTTGCCTGAAACATTAGACTATTCCCCATAGTGATCTCGTCTGCCTTTTCCAAGCCTAACGATTCATTATACGTGCTCTTCGCCTCACGTCCACGCATAAACTCTGCTCCCGCAAGGGCGGCAAGTGTACCGTCACCGGTACAATCGGCAAATTTCTTCGCGGTAATCTCATAAAGTTCTTCTGTAGGTGAACAAAAAGCATTTACCTTGCTCACTTTATTGCCATCTGTAAAGACTTCGTACAATACTGTGTCCAGCAAAAGGGTGATATTCTTTTCAGAGAATACTTTATCATACAGTACATAATCCAGCATTTCATAGCATGCCTGCGGATTAGTTACCGATTCGGTCAACATCAGTTCCTCCAGAATACCGGTCTCCCGCCAGACTTGTTTCAATGCACTTGCGCCCACAATATGCATGCGGATCTCACTGCTCGCATTTCCACCCAAGCGGGAACGATCTTGGAGCAAAACAACCTTTGCACCATTCCGTGCTGCCGCTAATGCAGCACATACACCAGACAAACCACCGCCTGCAATCAAAATATCCGTATCGATCTTTCTACGGGCATAGACATCAGGTGTCTTGTCCATGGCTTCCACCTGCCGTTCTATATCATTCGAACTAAAACCTGAAGAAGGATTGATCAATAATGCTCCCGATCCTAATCCAATCGTCTTTAAAAAATTTCGTCTGTTTGCTTTTATCTTCTTTTCTTCCATCATAGATATGGTTATTGTTACGTCATTTCCCGGCAACTAAAGTTACCTTTAATATTATTATTTTCACTACTCATCGGAAATATTATATATAGTAATATCATCCAGATTCATCCGGCAATTGGCGGTACACGTAGGAATCGCAGGCTTCAAAAATCGAAACCTGACAGGGCCTTCTATATCGAGCGGAATTTCCTTTTTGGTCCACGTCTGTGTATTTGTTATCACCCCTCCGATATCATGCCAGGTCGTTCCCCCATTCATCGAATACTCTACTCTAAATGTGGAGGCCCCGTCTGATGAACATATTGCATGATAAAAGGAAATCTTTGAGGCTCCATTAGGCAGATCAAACTGCATCTCAAAGATACACTCATCCTTAGTAGTGCCTGACCTAATCGACGTGGCGCCATTTTTTTTATCCGTACTACCAGAAGTTGTAACCCATTTAGCAAAATTCCATTCTCCTGAGCTTATTTCTTTGATCGTTGCCGTTTGGGATGTTTGTGAAGCCCCTTCAAAAGTTTCTGGAAAATTATCATATGGCTCTTCGACGGGAGGTGTCAGGGTTATAGGAGCGTAATCCGTATAAAAAGTATCGATGGCATTCGGATGGGGAAGGAATACAGTCCGGTATTCCATAGAACCTTCCTGGGGCTCATCGTCAATAACGGTTCTCTTCTCATTTGCTTTCACTTTCACCAGATGAGGTGTTCCGTCAAGGCTTTTGTACCTAACTTCTGTCCTTATCACTCCTTCGCCCGCATTATACCAGGAAATTTTGACTTTCCTGCCGAATGTCGAACTAGCAATCAATCGGTTCGACATGGAGCTGATGTATTCATCCCCATAGACATTACCTATAGTATCGATGACAATGGATTTATTCCCCTCCTTGTCAAAAGTAAAGAATTCAAAGGTATACGATCCTTCGGCCAGGTTATCGATAATCACGCTCAGCGTATCATTTCCCGTTGTCCCTGCAATAGGCACCTCCACTGAATCAGCCCGATTGTTCCAAAACACTTGAAATTTTGAGAGGTTGCTCCGTTTAGCCGCAATCCATGCCCTGACCCGGTGGTGGCCCGGATTAATGCCAAGGGTGTCTGGTTTCTGGCTATACCGCATTTCTCCACCCGCCAGAAACTCTTTGTATGTACCATCCATCTTGCTGCATGCCGCGACAAGGATACCCAGGAAAACAGCCATGATCCATGACCGTTTTACCAATATATTTTTTTGACTCAACATTTTTCTGTTTTTTAAAGTTTCTTTCTAATCATATTCCTTAAGGCCTTTCTTCTCCCCAAAACGTAATTTCCCGCATCCATGCCGTTCCATTAGCCACATTACGCGGTGAAGCAAAAGTAGAAAGTATATTTAAACGTATGTACTTGACGGGCGGTGCATCCTGCGGCAGGTCAAACTCAATCCCCGCTGCGGCTGTTGCTCTATCGTCGGCAGACAATTCGCCCTCCGGCAGCCCGGAAGGTTTCACTACGGTATAAAGACCTAAGAACTCCCAACCATCAAAGCTACCTTGCGGATCGAGCTCTCCGTCATTGCTTCCCCAAATCTCCATCTCTCGTATATTTCCATTGGAATATTCCCGGCCATCGTATACACCCCAGAATTTAAAGCGGCTTAATTTAGATCTAGTACCTAGACTGAAATTAAACCGTGTAGGGAAAGGCCCTGTGGAACTGATACCATGTCCCGACGCTGTGACATCGTTCCACAACCCTGAAAGTGTCCAGGCGTTTGCACCATCTCCCGGCAAAGGAAGGGCAGTAAACTTACTTTTATCCAATTGCATTTCATAAATCGGTGTAATTTCCTTGACCAGGGTATCCGATCGATTGCTCCACCGGTCGTATATAGACACCCCAAATGTCGTCGGTACAGCACCCAGATTTCTAACCGAATATGCGCCTGAAGGCAATGCTGTATAATATTTATCATACTCTACCCAATCACCATGCTCATCCTTAATCAATACATTAGCAACAAGGTTTGCCTTGGCCAAATTTTCAAATGTAAGATAAATACCACCAAACCCGCTCACATAATCTAATGTTTGAAAAGCCATCTGCACAGGTGGCGTCAATGGTCTTATCGCGACTATAGTCTTTTCTGAACGGTTTCCGCTACGGTCTACCGCATACAAGTCTACCGTATATTCATCCGTCGTCCCAAAGCCGACGACGGTCAGCGAATTGCTATAATACGAGGATTTCACATTATAGCTTACCCCCGGTCTGATCTCGTACTCCGCGACAACATATAATACATCTTCATCGGCCGGCAAAGAATAGCTTATCTTAGCTGCACCGGGAAGAGCGTCAAAAACAACATCAGTAACCTGTCCGGGCGGCACACCATCATTCTCCAGGTACCCGCGCAACTCTACCGAGTCACAGGATGAAAGGACAAAAACAATCCCAAGCCATACCAGGGTCAAGCTTTTGTACCAAAATTTTAAAATTTTCATATCGTTAATCATTTCAAATTAAACATAAAAGACTACCAGCCTGGATTTTGTTCCAGATTTTTATTGATGATCAATGCACTTTCCTTCAAAGGCCATAGATAATTTTTCTTTTTAAAAGACTGGCTGAAGAGTACGACCTGCTGATAGTACGGAACCGTCTCCACCGAATTGATATCCCATCCCTTGATTTGCTGGTTCAACACCGTCTCTGCTCTTTTCCAGCGTAACAGATCCCAATATCGTGTTCCCTCAAAGGCCATTTCAATCAGGCGCTCCTGCCGGATAATGTCCCGAAAACCTTCCTTTGTCTCATGCTTACCCTGAGTTTTTGCTGCAGGAGATGTCCAGGAGACTTCCACATCAGGTATACCTGCCCGACGGCGGACCAGATTGATCCAATGATAAGCTTCATCTGGACCATACGCCTCATTAATTGCTTCGGCACAATATAAGTATAGATCGGCCAGGCGGATTTCGGGAAACGGATAACTCTGGATTGAATAGACACCACTGGTCTGCAATACGCTTCGGTAATCGATCAGCTTTTTCGTATAATACCCTGTAATCGAGTGTTCGTCACCTCTTCTTTTTCCTGAAAGCTGTCCCGATTTCCCCTGTACATACCAAAGTGGGATCTGGTCATAATTACCATTTCCCCACCATTTTCCGCCATCGAATCCTAAATCGGCATAGAAACGGGGCTCCCGGTAAAAATTCAGTTTTGCAGTGGTATAATGAGGTTCGATATAGTATTTATCGTCGTCGGTAGCTTCTTGTAGGTCATACCGGTTCGTATAATCCCAGGAAAGATCCTGATCTATAGGCAGACCGTTTTTGGTATAAAACATCTCGGCAATCTTCAGAGGCGGCGCCCATTGTCCCTTGGGTCTTGAACTCCCATTGGACATGTTCGAGCTCGGGTCAACAAAAGGTTGCGCATAGCGCTGTATCCACTCGACCATACTGTTGTTAAATCCCCATATAATTTCAGGATTCCATTTTTGGGTAATTGCCGCTCGTAAGTCCATCTGTGTTTTTAGCTCCGGACCAAGATTGTACGTATTAACCGTCGGATTGAAATAATGAAGCTGATTTCCATTATCATGTATCATATTGATAGCTTCTATACAGGCTTGTGCTGCTCTTTCCCATTTTTCTTCCTGATAGACGGAATTGAATAGATGGACACCTCTGTTGTCGACAAAATTGGCATAATCCGAATTGCCATTGAACAACGGGCTAGCAGCTGTTACCAATACACGAGCCTTCAACGCTAAGGCAATAGGTTTGGTAATCCTTCCCATTTCGTTTACCTCATCAATAATCCGTACCGGAAGTGTCACAGTAGCTTCATCAAGCAGATCCGCGATATAATTGACGACATCGTCGACAGGATCTCTGTAAACCTGTACTTCTTCCGGGGTAGCCGATATAGGCAGATTGACATCAGTGATGGGAATCGGCCCGTACATCCGGAACAAAAACCAATGGTAATAGGCTTTCAAAAATTTCACTTCGCCGATCCATTTATCTTTTTCCGTATCATCCATATCAGGTACCCGATGGATATTTTCCAGGAAAATATTACAGTCACGTATCGCCCGGAACATACTTTTTCCTCCCTTAGCTCCGTCCCAATAGTTTAGATAAGGATCGTTGATATTCTGATTACCACGGGCTACCTCCCAGACATCCGACGGCTTACTATAATAGGCTGTAGCATAGGGATGGAAAAACCATACCTCATCGCCACTCAACAATCCCGGATTGTTGTCATGCACACCAAGAGCCGGCAGATAGGAATAACAGGTAAATAAATATTTTTCAGCTTCATTACGCAGAGCAAATGCATGTTCTACTGTCGAAATATTATCCGGTATTACATCCAGATAACTGCAGGAAGATACAATCCCCAGAGACAGTACAGCTATTAATATCTTAATTTTTTTCATGATTTAATACGTATTAAAAAGAAATTTGGGCACCAAGGTTGACAACACGTTGAACGGGATAACCCAAACCATCTCCGGCCATTTCCACATCCCACAGTTTAAAACCACTCCATAACAATAAGTTGGTACCGTTCATATAAAACCGCACCTTGGTCAGCTTCGCCCGTTCGGTAAGCTGCCTTGGCAATGTGTAGGCCAACTCTGCATTTTTAAGGCGTAGAAATGCACCGTTACGCATAAACCAGGTACTTGTCTGGCTGTTGTTCGGATGCAAACTTGTACTTAGACGTGGCCACAACGCATAGGGATCCGGATTTTCCTCCGACCAATAGTCATCCGCATAGGCCTGCAAAACATGGTTTTTAAGTAGCTCTCCACCGTTTGTGGTTGTTCTGAATGGCGAAGTAGACTCCAGATCTAGCCAGAAAGATTCACGCGCCAAGCCCTGAAAGAATACAGACAGGTCAAAATTTTTGTACCCCATTGATACACCAAAACCGTACACAATCTCAGGCGAGGTGGGATAACCGATAGGTACCTGATCCAATGTCGTAATCCGTCCATCACCATTGACGTCCCGGTACTTGATATCTCCGGCCATCACGGACTCGCCAAATTGTTGCGTTGGCGAGTTATACACCTCCGCGTCATCCACAAATAAACGCTCGGCGATATAACCCCATCTTTGTTTTATATTATAGCCCACATGAGACTTCCATGGTGCACTGTCATACACAGGCTCTTCGTAGACCAGAAACCTGCTCGAAGCATAGGTAAAGTTGGCCCGCCCTTGTATCCAAAAGTCTGAACCGATATTTTGGGAATAATCCACGGAGAAATCGACCCCTGACCCTTCGGCCTTCCCGACGTTAGCCCGTGGTGTAGCCTCCGATGATAGGCCCACCGTCGTTGGTATCGAAGATCGAGTCATTAAGATATTCGTACGACGCTCTTTCCAAAAATCCACGATTACATTCATTTTGTTAAAAAGTCCCATATCGAAGCCCACATTGGCCTTATACGACTTCTCCCAAGAGATGCCATCGTTGGCATACCGTTTTACCAAAACACCTTTTCTGTCATAGATATTATCCGTTCCGAATACCGCACCTCGCGATGGTTCGTTCAGCTCGACCTCCGACAGGTAAAAAAACCTATCATCGGCCCTACCGATCGCATCGTTACCAATCAGGCCATAGCTGGCCCTGAATTTCAGGTTGGTAATCGTCGTAGAAAGTGGTTCCCAAAACTTTTCGTTGGACGCCTGCCACGCGATACCTGCCGATGGAAAAAAGCCGAAACGCTGATTTTTGGAGAATCGTTCCGAACCATTATAGCCGAAATTGAACTCCGCAAAATATTTCTCCGCAAAAGAATATGTCATCCTGCCGGACAGGCCCAGATTTCGGCTTGGCAATGAAGTTTGCAAGGTGTAGTCTCTATCCGGATCTTCGATACCTTCATTCTGGAACTTGTTCTGCATTAAAAACACGAGCAAACCACTAATACCATGTCGGTTGAATGTCCGATTGTAGGTAGCCGTAGCCTGGATATAGGTCGTCGCCGTAATATCTGGAATACTTTGTGAGTAATCCAGATATTCGGTACCTGAATCTGCGTTTAGCGCATCGGACAGGGTATATGTATTGGCAAATTTATCGTAGGAGCCAACCGTATAATAGAAAGGATTATACGATCTTCTCGTGGTAGAATAGGCATAGCGGGTGACATTGAACAAGCCTTGCAGTTTAAGCCCTTCTGTGATAAAGGCAAGATCCTGCTTCAACTCAAATTGTGCTAACATGGTACTCCGGTTGTAGTCTCTATAGCCACTGACGAGCCGAGCGTAAGGATTTACCATCAAACCACTTGCGGAGTTACCAAATAGGATATGGTTGACATACTGATACCGCTCATCTGCCGGGAAATAGGCCGGAAAGGCAACCGGATCGGTCCGTATCGCCAATCGGTAATAATGTGATCCCGCTTCCTTCGGCCCTACATAATCGTCAAACGTTCCGTAAAGCTTTACCCCGACCTCGGTAGATTTGGTTAGGTTGACATTGACGTTGGAACGGAGCTGATAACTTTTCAAGCTGATATTGTTATTAAAGTTATTTCGCTTATCAACATTCAGAATACCATTATCGTGATTATAAGTAGCCGCTAAATAATAACGTGCATTTTTTCCACCACCTGTAGCATTCAGGTTTACCCGCTTGTTCATCGTATAATCCTTGAACAACATATCCAACCAATCATTGTTCGGGTAGATATATTCATTTTTACCGGCAATCGTATTATCGATTTGGGCTGGCTTATACGGCTGCTCGCCCAATGGATTACGGGTTAGAACAGCTTCGTTATTCATGCGCATGTAGGTGACATTATCGACCAGATCGACCTGACTGGTTGGTGCCGAAATGGAATTTTCCAGGCGAACGGACACCGCTGTCTTTCCTTCCACCCCTTCTTTGGTATTGATCAATATGACCCCATTTGCCCCACGGGCACCATATAGTGCTGTTGCTGCCGCATCTTTTAAAATGGAAAAATTGGCAATATCGTCCACCTGCATACGGGACAGATCGCGGCTGGTCAGCTCGATCCCGTCGATCAGGATCAGCGGATCCTGTTTATAGCCAAAGGTCGTCACACCCCGGATAAAGAAATCGGCATCGTCCGCACCTGGCTCACCACTGCGCTGATAGGCAACTACGCCAGCCAGTCGTCCCGCCAACGCGGTCGAGAGGTTGCTGGATGGCACTCTCAGCTCCGATGGATTAATTGTCGTAATCGCACCGACTACTTCTTTTTTCTTTTGCGTGCCAAACGCGACAACGACGACATCTCCCAGATTATTTGCCGAGTATTGGAGGGCAACGTCGACAACTGTACGACCTTTGACAGAAATCTCTTCCGCATCAAATCCTACCATGCTGAAAACCAACACAGCATCTTCCGGAACCTCTAGGATATACCGTCCGTTCAAATCAGTGGTCGTACCGATCCTACTGTTGTTTTTTACCGTAACAGACACCCCTGATAATGCCGAGCCTGTCGAATCGACAACCAGACCATTAACCCTTTTCATTTGTTGGACAACGTTGGTTTTAGTCACGGGAATTTCTCTTTCCTTCACTAGCACATTGTTTTTGACGACTTTGTACGTGTAAGGAGTATCTTTGAACACACTGCCTAATACCTCGTTAAGAGAAGAGTTCCTGAGGTTGACGCTTACTTTCGTTTTGTTCAGATCAGGGCTATTATAAATAAAGACATAATCGCTCTGCTTCATAATTGATTCGAAGACTTTCTCAAGAGAAGCTTCCTTCACGGTTAACGATATTCTTTGGGCAAAAACTGTCGCATTTGCTTGAAATAAAGCGATAGTAACCAGAATAAGGGAGAGATTGACACGCATAAATATTCTTCTTTTATCCCAGTTTATATTGGCCCAATTCGGCCGGGATAGCCTTTTGATAAATATTGGACACAACCATAACCACAACCTGGTCATGGGAAATGAATTTAATTTCATTACTTTTGAAATTAGAGTTAATACTGAAACTGTTCGCAAATAGTATTCGGAAGCCTTCTGGCTGCTCTAGGTCTCCCATTGGCGTGGGAGGCTTTTTTCTTTTAGAAACCGTCAAGTATTTTTGGGAAACATCTTTTCATAAATAACATATATAATTTTAATTGATTAACAACGGATTACATGGGGGAAACGATAATTTTCCACTTTGGACCTACTGTGGGATTTTCTACAATGCGGTATTTCATATTAAAATAACTCAGGATATCCAATGCCTCAGCAGCATTTACATTACGATAAATTTTGCCCCATAAATTAATTGTTGGCACCTTGCCTTCAAATTCGAAATCGAAATTATACCACCGTGACAGCTCTTCCATCACATCTTGGATTGCTGTATCATCAAAATAGAAGAGACCTTGTTTCCAAGCAATGGCATTGGTCGCCTGAACGGCACTCACTTCTATACCTCGCTTTGGCCTAACAACAGCTTGCTCTCCTGGCTTCAATATTCGTGAAACAGTTCGACCGGAGTATCCTGCTGACGAACTTACCTCTACGCTGCCTTCTAAGAGCGTGGTCTCCGTTCTCCGGTGTTTCTTATACGAGTTGATATTGAAATGCGTACCTAACACCTTGACAAATTGTTCATCTGTCTTTACAATAAATGGAGCTTTCTCATTCTTTGCAACTTCGAAATATCCTTCTCCTTGTAGTTCGACCCGACGTTCTGTTTTCGAAAATAAGGTCGGATAGCGTAAAGAAGACTCTGCATTAAGCCAGACTTTAGTACCGTCGGGCAGTACGACCTGATATTGCCCGCCACGCGGTGTTGTGATCGTATTGTAAATAGGAATCCCGTTATCCGCTAGCGATAATTCTTCGGAAAGTGTCTTGAGCTTATAAACGAGCTGTCCCTCATCTGTCTTAGTAATGATAACATTGCCTTGCTCCGCAATCTTCCCACCGTCCTCCCCGCCAAGTGAAATAACAGATCCATCAGCCAATGTCAATGTAGCCTGATCTCCGCCAGGAGGAATATTGACAGCCACATAATCCTGTATAACCGCTGTGCCTGTAGAATCGGAATAGTATTTATAAAATAGAGCGACAAATGTCAACCCAAGAATCAATATTGCTGCCACTGCCGAAAGCCTTAATAGGTACCTACGCACATTGTACTTTGATCGTTTTGGCATATTCTCTTCATCGATATGAGCCAATATCCCTTTCAGCATTTTATCTCCTTGCTCACCCGTAAAGAAGTTTTCAGGCTTGTTATTCATTTGAGCATGAAAGACTTCTTCCATGATAGGGGTCATTTCTTCAGACGGAGCTGCATTGATATATTGCATCAATTCGTCCCGTTCTTCCGAACTGATCGTCTTATCGACATACTTCTTAAACAATCCTCCTAAACGTTGTTTGTTCATACGATTGAATCACCTCTTCTATAAGGAAGACGTTAAAAAAATGAAAAGGGGGTAATCCCCCGAAAAAAAAGAAAAAGGGAAATAAGAGCCGAAAAATCAGAAGAAAAGTGAAATAAACAGCAAAGCACTTAAAAAAGCACTTTCTATTTGTGCTTTGACGCGTTGCTTCAAAAATACTAATGCTAATTTCATATGCTTTTTAACTGTTTCTTTTGAAATCCCCATTTGGACAGCAATTTCCTCATATTTTAATTTCTCATGGCGACTTAAGTGGTACACCTTCTGTTGTTGAGGAGGTAATTGTGATACCGTTTCTTCAATAATCAAACTATACTCTTCAAGTGGGGAGAGGTTGTCGATCTCATAACTATCCTCCTCTATTTCCTGCTGTAGTGCTAATTGGCGAACTCTTGCTTTTGCAATTTTCCGGAGATAGTCAAGTGTTTTATTTTTCGAGAGCACAAAAAGATAGGCCTTAAAACTATCAATACTTGTGAGCTCATCTCTTTTTTCCCATATCTTTATAAAGACATCCTGAATAATCTCCTCTGTTATCTCTCTTGATTCGGTAATCTTGTAAATATAAATTCCTAAATTCTGATAGTACAAATCAAAAAGAAGTGTAAAAGACCGTTGATCACCTTCGGAAACCCGACGTAAAATTTCTTTTTCGTTATGAATAATTTCTACAGCCACTACTTATACCCTAAATCTTTTACAAAAAAGGAATTGTATTTAAATTAACCATTAAACTATCATTAACAATCGTTTTGTATAGTTATAATTGATTGTATCACAATTTAGCTTAGTTATATATACTGGGGAACTAACGTACGAATTATTGCCAGAAAAAGCAAGTATCAAAAAATATTAGTTATTATTTATATTTATGCACCAGGCTTTTACAAGTAAAGACACGATGCATATGCCATAGCTGTCTTAATGCGAAGAAACAGATCAAAGCAGCATACAGTGCTGAATATTAATTTCATCCAGAAAATAACGATCATGAGATACCACGACTAAAGTCCCTTCATACGCATTAATCGCTGCAGTCAGGATAACAATATTCTGTATATCAATATTGTTTGTCGGTTCATCGAGTACGATGACATCCGGAGCATGACTGGAAATATTCAGGCAGCACAACAATAGCCGCATTCTTTCACCGCCACTCAATACCCGGCAGGGCTTGTCCCAGCTTTCTTTTCCAAAGAGAAATCTGCTAAGCCTGATTTTAAT
>JBEBVG010000041.1:0-21720 GCA_040392845.1 Sphingobacterium sp.
TTTTCCAGATCGACGTGATCTACACCACGGCCGATTTCTTCATCCGGTGTAAAAAGAATTTTGATGGTGCCATGCTTGATCTGTGGGTTGGTTATCAATATCCGGGCAGCTTCCATGATCTCAGCGACGCCAGCTTTATCGTCTGCTCCCAAAAGCGTTGTTCCCGAAGCTGTGATGATATCATTTCCAAGTTGGTTGGCCAGATCGGGATGCTCCTCATATCGGATAACTACCGTTGGATCATCCGGTAATACGAGATCCTGTCCTTGGTAATTTGCATGTATGATTGGTTTGACCGCTGTTCCTGAACAATCGGGAGAAGTATCTACGTGTGAGCAAAAGCAGATAACAGGAACATGCTTTGGGGTGTTAGGGGGTATAGTTGCATATACGTAACCATGGTCATCCATATGAGCGTCTTTTATTCCTATTGCTAAAAGTTCTTCTACAAGAAGTGTGCTGAGAGCCTTTTGTTTGGATGTCGATGGAAATGTCGTGGAATACGGATCGGACTGTGTATCTATCTGTACATAGCGTAGAAAGCGATCTGCTACCTGGTTAACCATAGGAATCTATTTTTGTTTGTCTACCCAGCCAAAAACTTTATCTAAGATACCCGAGCTACGGGCATTTCCAATGTTCTGTCTGATTTTTAGTTCTTCATCGGCTACCTTTATAAACAGCCCATCGACTGCTTTTTGCGTGACATAAGCATTCAGGTCCGTTTGTATTTTTTGATTCGACAGCGGTAAGTTATTGTAGGCTGTGGTCAGTTGTGTCCAATAGGTGGAGACGTTATTTTTCCCTAAGGCAGACTCGACGATTGGGCTAAATTTAGCGGTTAATGTGGCAGATGTCGTCCTTTTGAAGAAAGACGTTGCTGCATCTTGTTGGCTTCCCAGCAAGATGTTGAAAGCATCTGTAACAGTCATCTGGGATAAGGCGCTGACAAAAACCGGGGCTGCTTCTTTTACGGCAGACTCGGCAGCTCTATTGAGGCTGGTGATGAAATTGTCAACCAGCGACCCCATTCCTATCGAACGGAGTGTCTTTTCGACTTGCTGAGCCTCCTGAGGCATAAGGATCTTTACGACAGCATCGCCTAAAAAGCCGTTTTGGGCAGATAAGGTGTTAATACTGTTGTTCAATCCATTGCTCAAGGCCTGTTTGATACCTGTTACTGCTTCGGTTTGCGTAATTGTGCCGGAAGTTGTAGTTTTAGTTCCGGTCGTTGTGCCTGTTGTAGTTTGGGGCATGTTAGTAGCGACCTGGCTTAATGTATCGCAACTCGATAAAAAAGGACTCGCCAATGCGGCTATAACAAGTGTGTGTAAAGATCTCATATTAACTTTTTATAATGGTGCAAAAATAAGGTAAAATATCTCTGCACCACCAAAATCACTTTAACAATTTTCTTTATGTCCTTTTTTAGCTACAATTCATGTGAATTGTCAATGGGGTGGATTTACCAGCGAATAACACTTACCACAGGGAAATGATCCGAAGGATATTTACCACGATAGGTGTCGGTGAGAATTCCATATTTTTTGATAGTAAAAGAAGGGCTGACGAAGATATGGTCAATGCGGCTTTTATCTTTTATACTTGGTCCCCATCCATTAAAAGTAGAATTCGGCTCATAGACAAACGGTGCCAATGTGTAAGCGTCCTGGACGATACCGCTGTTGGCCAAAGTAAGATATGCCTGACTTTTTTCGTCGGCATTGAGGTCTCCCGTAAGAATGATAGGCAACCCTGCCCCAAGCGTTTTGGCTTTGGATAATAGCAGTTTTGCACTTTCTTCACGGGCAGTCTTCCCTTTATGGTCGAAATGTGTGTTCATGAGAATAAAGGAACGTCCGTTTTTAAGGTCCTTAAATACACCCCAGGTACAGATGCGCGGAAGTGCGGCATCCCAACCTTTGCTGGGATTCTCTGTGTTTTTTTCTGATAGCCAGAATGTTCCTTCGCGTAGAAGCTCAAATCGGGACGGATTGTAAAATATCGCGGAGTGTTCTCCTCGTTTTTTTCCATCATCTCTACCCACTCCGATATGATTATAATGGGGAAGCAGAGCATGGATATCCTGCATCTGTTTGTCAAAGGCCTCTTGTATTCCGAAAATGTCGAACTCATGGAATTTGATGACTTGACAGAGCGCATATTTACGGTCATCCCACAGATTGCCCGTATCCACGTCTGTCAGTAGTCGTATATTATAGGTAGCTATATGAAAATCTTGTGGATAAGCATGTGATATTCCCAGGATTAAGAAAAGAGCTAGTGTAAGATTCTTCATGTTATTTCTTTACTATTTTTTTGAGTAGTTCGGGTTCGTCTGTCGTGAGATAGTCCACATGCTGATTGATAAAATATTGTATATCTTCTTCTTTATTGACTGTCCAGACATTTATTTTTATGCCTAATTTTTTTGCCTGTTCCAGATACTGTGGATTTTTTTTCAATACACCCGCATTATAATCGAGTTCATAAATCTTAGCTTGCTTTAGCTGCTCCGGGGTTTTATCTCCATTAAGATATTGTATTTTAACTTTAGCGTCGAGCTCCCGTAACTTTAGGCAAGCTGGATAGCTAAAAGCAATGAAGACAATTTTTTTCTCTGCCTTCATTTTTTTTACCAACTGATAACACATTTCTGTAGCTTTCAACGTACGGTCGACCCCGAGCTTATTCGATTTTATTTCAAAAATAAGCTTCGTTTTGTTTTGCTTAAGGCCTTCTTTGAGATATTCTTCGGCAGTTGGGATTTTCTCACCATTGGGATGAGTTTTTGTCAACAATTCTTCATAAGTGGATGTTGCGATGTCGATACCGTAGAAGTCCTGGTCGTGGCAAACGACGAGTATATCATCCTTGGTAAGGTGAACATCGAATTCAGTACCCCATACCCCCAGTTCGATAGCCTTTTGTAAGGAGGCGATAGAATTTTGAGGAGCTTGTGTGTTTTTCCATGCTCCACGGTGAGCAATAATTTTTGGGGTCTGGGCGAAAGATCCTAAAGTCGTACATAAAAGGATCAGGGATGTTATTGAACGTAGTTTCATTGCTTATTTTTCAAGATTGGAAATTTAATTGTCTAACCTAAGAGCCTGTCTAGAAATTTTAACGAAATTTTTATTATGCAGATTTTGAATTTGTCTTTGCTATATTTTGATGCTCTTTTGAGCTTATTTTTCACTTCCTCTTTTGGATTTAGCCCGCTAAATCTGCAAACACGAAGCAAAAAATCCTTCTCAGAATAGCTATAAAAATATTTAGCAATAAAATTTAAACAGGCTCTAAGTTAAATAAGAAAAATTAAAAAGATATAAAATTGTTGTAAAAACCTTTATACAAGAATATTTTATATGTTTTAGTCTCTCGTACCGTCATACAGTTCATATTGCAATAACCGACAGTCCAGCTTTCCGTTGAAAAATTCAAACCGTCTGGAAGCTTTGAGGCCGATTTTCTTTGCTAGCTCAGGATTGCCGGTGAAAACGTAACCACGATAGCCTTTACAGGATTGCTTCATAAAATCGCCTATTCGTTTGTAGGTGATCTCTAATTTGGTATGTACACCTAGACGTTCACCATATTCTGGATTGAAAAGGATGACGCCTGCTTCTCCGGGGATTGTAGTTTCAGCAAAGTCACAAACTTCAAATTGAATAAGGTGTTCAACTCCTGCTGTCCGGGCGTTAGCCTGGGCTGTTTCTACAGCCAGGGCAGAAATGTCAGAAGCAATGATGGAAGGAAGGTTATTTTTTTGCGTAATATCTTTCAAGCGCCTTCTTTCTTCAAAGAATACCTCTTCCTGGTAGCCGATAAAATGCATGAAAGAATAATTCATGCGTTGTAGTCCGGGCATTCTCTTTTGAGCCATCAAAGCAGCTTCTATAGCTAAAGTACCCGACCCGCACATGGGGTTGATGAAAGGAGATTTGCCGTCCCATTTTGTTGCCATGATGGTTGAAGAGGCTAACGCTTCTAACATAGGAGCTTTTCCCGGGAGCTTTCTGTAGCCGTGTTTGGCCAGTGTCTCACCCGATGTGTCTAGGAATATTTCGGCTTTTTCGTCGATCCAATGCAGATGTACGACGGCTTTAGACAGATCCGGTCCTGAATTGGGACGAACGCCTTTTTTGTCTTTTATCCGGTCTACAATAGCATCTTTGACTTTAACATTGGCAAACAGAGGTGTGGTAATACTTTCATTGTGCACGTTGGAAGTGACCGAAAAATACCCGTCAAAAGGAATGAGCTCTTCCCAGGCAATCCTGATCAGTGCATGATACAGTTCATTGGCATCTTTGGCCCGAAAGGATGCTATTTCGTACAAGACCTGGCTCGCTGTACGTAGGTTCAGATTGAGGCGGATACAATCATTGGCCGTCGCCAGAAGCTCAACGCCGGTGTTGAAAACACGCTTAGGTGTAAAACCGAGTTCCTGAATTTCCTGTTCGAGATAAGGGGACAGTCGCCTGTTGCACGTTACGATGATTTTGCCGGGGGTGTTGAAAACTTCTTTCATATTTCTGCAAAGTTAGTCATTCTAGAATGCAAAAAATGTGTATTTTTATGGTTTAATAAGTTTGAATATGGAAATTAGAGGAAAAGTACATGAAATAGGGGCAGTCCAGAATGTGACCGACACTTTTAAAAAGAGAGATCTGATTGTTGCATACGCAGAAAATCCACAGTTTGTGGAATACATCCGTTTTGAAGCAACTCAGGATAGAGTTAATATTTTTGATAATCTGGCTATAGGCGAAGAAGTCGAAGTATCTTTCAATCTTCGTGGACGTCCCTGGACGAACAAAGAAGGCGTGACTACTTATTTCAACTCTTTAGTAGCATGGCGTGTAACTAAATTGGCCAATGCTGCGGCATCTGCCCCGGCTCCGGGCTATGCAGATATGCCTGCCCCGGTAGATATCTCATCTTCAGGTGCGGACGATGATGATTTGCCGTTTTAAATTCTTACCATAATATTGTTTGTATAAAGGTGTCTAAAAATTATTTTTTTAGGCACTTTTTTTTTGTAGAAGGTTGCAGGGGATTAGTATGTAATTTCACTCATTAACAATCTAACAAAAAATAATTAAATTGCACCATGGGTTGGGCAACGAAAAAAAGCAGACGATGGGAGTTAAGCAGGTTAGGATGGACCTTCGCTTCTATTCTCCTATTTATTCCACATATTCATCCTTTTGTCATGATGTCGCAGGCCACTAAGAGTAAAGTGCGATCGTGGTATGTATTGGCGTGGGTATTGTTATTAGGGGAGGTGGGTTTATTATACGCATTTTATATTTTTTGGGGAACCTTATCTCAAGGCATGTTATTGACAATAGGTGGATTTTTAACCTCTTATATCGTAGGTAATGGTTTGTTGTTGCGACAGGCCAGGCCTTATCTGCAGCGTCTTGAGCTGGGGGAGGTTCGTGCCTTGACGTGGATAGATAGTGTGGGGAAGCAGCGCCGGCTGGAGTTAGCCCAAACGGCAATGGAAACACCCCAGACCTTTATATCAAAATTGCTATATTATAAGAAAGAGATCAATAATAAAAGCATTCAAAGCCATGTGGATATTATTGTCCGGCTGTTTCAGCTGTTAGAAAAGAAAGATATACAAGAAGCAGAACGTTTTTTAGTTCGGCATGGTACCGTGGTTAATGTATTGCGGGAATATGACGGATTGGAGAATACGCGGCTACACAATGCTGTAACGATAGAATCCAGAAAGAAATTAGAAGGTGTGATAGCGCAGGCAGCATCGGCCATTGAAATGGAGGTGACTAATTTAATAAAGGCCCGTTTATTGGATGTATCTGCGGAATCAGAAGTATATATCCAGACACTTAAAAATAGAAACTTATTAAAAGACTAATAAAAAACGATATTTATGGCAACGTTAGATTTAACTACATACGACGACGAGAATCAGGATAAGGGTAAAGATCTTCAGGTAAATTTCTCGGAAGAAGATAAAGCACTTATCCAACAATATAAAGATAAGATCAACCTGACCTCGACAACTGATATTATCCAGTATGGTGTAGCCAGCCAGACCAAGGTCAGCAATTTTTCCAACGAAATTTTAAAGCAGGTACGTACAAAGGATATGGGCGGTGCGGAAGAGGTGTTATTGAATTTGCGGGGAGATTTAAAGTCTTTTGATGAGAATCTGAATAAAAAGCCCCTTATTCCATTCTTTGATACCTTGAAAAAGAAGATCCGGAGGATGCGTACCGAATATGCATCAGTAGAGAAGAATATTCACCAGATCGAACTGAAGCTGGAAGGACATTATAAGAATCTACTGAAGGACGTCAACATCTTTGATAAACTCTTTGTTGAAAATCAAAATTATTTCAAAGAGCTTTCCCTGCATATCGCTGCCGGCGAGGAAAAATTGCAAGAAGTGCATACTACGGTTCTCCCTCAGATGAAACAAGACGCAGAAGAAAGCGGTGATCAGCACAGGATTCAGGCCTACAAAGATATGGAGCAGCATGTGGTACGTTTTGAACGCAAGATACACGACTTGAAATTGACCCGGATGGTTGTCTTGCAGACGGCGCCGCAAATACGTATGATTCAAAGCAACAGCAGTTCGCTTATGGAAAAAATCCAGTCGAGCATCGTGAATACACTGCCACTTTGGAAAAATCAAATGGTTTTGACACTTGGTATTGCCCATTCACAAAGAGCATTGGAAGCACAAAAGGCCGTGACGGATGCTACAAACGAGTTGTTGCGCAAGAACTCAGAAATGCTGAAAGAGTCAACGATTAACATAGCTCGCGAAACCGAGCGGGGGATTGTGGATATAGAAACGATAAAAAAAGCAAATGCTGATATTATCCATACCATAGAACAGGTCTTACAGATCCAGCGCGATGGACGTGAAAAGCGCAAAGTAGTCGAGCAGGAGTTGCTGCAGGCAGAAAGCGAACTCAAACAAAACCTTTTAAAATCTTCGGACGATACAAAGCTGATTAACTAAATGCATACACTATAATGTAAATGTTGCAATTTTAATAGCTTTTTTTTAAAAAAATAGAAATAAAATCTGCATTTTTGTTGATATTATTGATGTTGACATAAGAAATGAAGGTTTTAATGAGGTTATATTAAATGGAAAAGACCCTCCGGGCAGAGGATCTTTTCACTAACCAATTATAAACCTATGTTATTATGAGGGGTAACATGCAATTTTTTAAGAGGTGTTTTGTTGTTTTGCCTCTTTTGTTGATACAAATTAATATTATATAGAGAAAAATTGCAAGTTTTTTATGAAAAAAAAGCTATTTTTATCAAAATTTTAAATATAAACATAAAAAAATGCAAAAATAACCGTTTTTTATGGAGAAAAATTATTCAAATTACGATTTAGACAGCCTTGATGTTCAGATTTTGTCCATTTTAATGGAAAATGCATCAACTCCTTATACCGAAATAGCAAAAAAACTCATCGTTTCTGGCGGTACCATTCATGTTCGCATGAAAAAAATGGAAGAGCTGGGAATTATTCATGGTTCAAATCTAATTATCAACCCGCAAAAGGTCGGATTTGATATTACGGCTTTCCTGGGTATTTATCTTGAGAAGGGATCACAGTACGCGGATGCAGTAGAACAACTCAGGAAGGTTAAGGAGGTTGTAGAATTGCATTACTGTACAGGCCAATATAGTATGTTTGCTAAGATTATCTGTAGAGATACTGCGCATCTCCGTAAAGTGTTGAATGAAGATATACAAGGTCTTAAAGGCATTCAGCGTACAGAAACAATTATTTCCTTAGAAGAGAGTATCAAGCGACAAATCACGTTGTAAAAAAATAGTACAACACTTTTTTTTGTAACTTCGCAGGGTATGCCTGATATCATTCAATTACTACCAGATGCCGTCGCGAATCAGATTGCGGCGGGAGAAGTTGTGCAACGACCTTCTTCCGCTGTGAAAGAGCTTATGGAGAATGCGATAGATGCCGGGGCAGATCGTATTCAACTTATCGTCCGAAATGCGGGCAAATCACTTATTCAGGTTATCGACAATGGGTCGGGAATGAGCATGACGGATGCACGTCTATGTTTCGAGAGGCATGCGACCAGCAAAATCCGTAAGGCAGAAGATCTGTTTGCTATCCGGACGATGGGATTTAGAGGTGAAGCTATGGCTTCTATAGCGGCTATTGCGCATGTGGAGCTTAAGACGCGGCGCCCGGAAGACGAACTGGGTACGGTCATACGCATCGAGGGATCAGCCGTTGTTGACCAGTCTCCTGAAGCACTTCCAACAGGGACGTGTATCGCTGTCAAAAATTTATTCTATAATGTACCTGCGAGACGTAACTTTCTAAAAAGCAATGCTGTCGAAATGCGTCATATTATTGATGAATTTCAACGCATGGCATTGGCTCACCCGGATTTGTTCTTCAGTCTGCATAATGACGGCAATGAGCTTTTCCATCTTCCCTCAGGTACACTGAAACAACGGATTATCCATCTCTTTGGAAACAACTATAATCAAAAGCTCGTGCCGGTGGAGGAGGAAACAACCATTCTTTCGGTAAATGGATTTGTAGGTAAACCAGAATTTGCAAAGAAGACACGCGGCGAACAGTTTTTCTTCGTCAACAAGCGTTTTGTGAAAGATCCATACCTTCATCATGCTATCATGAATGCATATGAAGATATTCTTCCTGCAGATACATTTCCACTATATGTGTTGTTTATAGAGATCGATCCGGGGAAGATAGATATCAATGTACACCCCACCAAAACGGAAATTAAGTATGAAGATGAAAAGGCTATATATGCCATCTTACGATCTGCCGTAAAACGATCCTTAGGTCGGTACAATATCGCCCCATCTTTGGATTTCGATCAAGAGACAAGTTTTGGCAACTTCATTACACCTAAACCTTTAGAAGAGATTCAAGTCCCCACAATATCGTTCAATCCAAATTTCAACCCATTTGATAACGATGACCTGTCTTCGCGTGCATCAGGTAGCGCAAGAGCCGGCCAGTACAGTTCAACGTTAGAGCGGAAGACCGATATTCCCCAAAATTGGGATACACTCTATAAAATAACAGAACAGGAGCATGGAGAACAGTTACATTTAAACACTGAAGAGAAGAAAGGTGAGCGATTCTTTCAAATTCATAATAAATATATTGTATCCCAGATACATTCGGGGTTCATATTGATAGACCAACAGGCCGCACATGAGCGGATATTATTTGAACAATATTTAGAGCAGTTGGATCGACACCAGGGGACGAGCCAACAGAGCTTATTCCCGGTAACCGTTGATTTGAATGCAGCCGATTTTGCACTCATGTCTGATTTACTTCCTGATTTGCAGACATTAGGTTTTCAGTTACGGCCTTTTGGAAAAACAACATATATTATTGATGGCATTCCTGCGGATTTAGGAAACAATGTGAATGAAACTGCGGTAATTGAAAAACTGTTGGAAGATGTCAAAAACAATAGATCGGACCTGAAGATCAGTAAGCGTGAAAACCTTGCAAAAAGTCTGGCCAGAAGTGCAGCATTAAAAGCAGGTACGGCGTTAAGTGACGGGGAGATGGCAGAGCTTATTGATAAACTATTTGCTTGTCAGAGTCCGAATACGTCTATTAGTGGTAGGCCTACGCTTGTGACCTTTACACTACAGGAACTATTGGAAAAATTTAATAAAATGTAACTTGAACATAAAATAGATGAATAATATATTATCTAACTTATCGCCGGTCGTTAAAAATCTTTTGATTATCAATGTCATATGCTTTGTTGGCTCATTGATATTTGAACCCACTACACGTCTTTTTGGTGTTTATTATCCGGATGCACCGTTTTTTAAACCTTGGCAACCTATTACCTACATGTTTATGCATGGAGGAATAAGTCATCTTTTTTTTAATATGTTTGCTTTGGTGATGTTTGGCTCTATCATTGAACAGATGTTTGGTTCCAAACGATTCCTGAATTATTACCTGATATGTGGTCTGGGTGCTTTGGCGCTTCAGTATGGTGTGCAGGCTTTTGAGGTGCAGCATATTGCCGGAACTTTTCGGGCGAGCTCGTATATGGATTTCAATATGGCTCAAAATCGGGTCTCAACACAACTGAATATCTCGCAAGGTGATTTCGATACATTAGCTTCGATCTATGGTACACCGATGGTTGGCGCTTCAGGAGCTATTTTTGGATTATTGTTGGCTTTTGCTTATCTTTTTCCAAACATGCCACTGTATTTTATGTTTATTCCGGTGCCGATTAAAGCGAAATATTTTGTCGGCGCCTATATATTGATTGAGATTTATCTGGGCTTTAATAATTCGGGGTCGTCAATAGCCCATTTGGCACACGTTGGGGGAGCTTTGTTTGGCTTTATCTTGATAAAAGCCTGGAGGATAAGAAGGGGATATTATTAATACAATATATCTATGAAAGAAAATGTCGTAAAATCATTTTTGCGGGACACCTACCAGACATCTTCTCCGATTCCGTTTATTATAACAGGGCAGGTAGTGGTGTTTGTATTGATCCATATCTTCGAGTTGATCTCTTTTGCAGAAATAACCGACAGCAATTTGTTTTCTTTCTTTTTTGAACGACTTAGCCTGCCAGGTTCGTTTGTCTCATTTATCAGGCAGCCCTGGTCTATTATAACGCACCCCTTTATCTACCAGGGAATTTTCGATATACTCTTTGACTGTCTTTGGTTATACTGGATCGGCAATATGTTCTTGAATTTTTTAAATAGACGCCAATTTTGGTTAGTCTTTGGCGGAGGACTGCTGGGAGGTGCCGTGATATATATGCTCATGGGGCAATTGAATATCTTGGGCCGGGGGGTCTATTGGAATACTACTGCTTTTGGTCTTGCGGCATTGATTAGCAGTATCAGTATACTTATACCTGCTTTGGAGGTAAGGCTATTTATCTTTGGCAATGTAAAATTTCGAACAATAGCCCTTGTCTATCTTGCCTTAGAACTAATCTTTACAGGACTCCACAATGAGCAGGCAATTGTACCCTATATAGCTATGATTTTATTTGGTATTCTTTTTATGCATCAGCTAAAAAAAGGAAACGATTGGAGTGCTGTATTACAATTAGGACGACGGAAAAAACTACAGGTTGTTCACAAGAAAGAAGAACCTCATGCTTTTCGAAGAAGACATCCTTATGACCTGCCGAACCAGGAGGAGATAGATCAGATACTGGATAAAATTTCTCAAAATGGCTATGATAGTCTAACTTCACGGGAAAAGGAAATTCTTTTTAGAGCAAGTAAGCAAGATTAACAATGGCAAATCGATCGGTTAAACGTAGGCGTAAACTTGGCTATTTTAGCAAAACGGTGTTGTTAGCGAATGCCGTCGCTGTTACAGCCCTGTTGTTTAGTTATAGTGCGGCGTACATCGATCCCGTTTCTTTTTGGCCGATTGCTTTTTTTGGCTTGGCATATCTTCCAATACTTGTTGTCAATATTGGTTTTGTCATATATTGGCTGCTGCGTAAGAAAAAATATATGCTTGTGAGCCTTATCCCTATTCTGGGGGGATGGAATTTCCTCAACCAGCATATTAATTTTAAAAATAGTGACACCAAATTGCTCGTTAAAGCAGATAGTAATATACGGGTAATGAGTTTCAATGCTCATCTTTTTCAGCATTTTGAAGGGATGGCCAATAATTTCAAAGGAGAGACCGTGGAACTGGTAAGTGCCGTAAATCCGGATATCCTGTGTTTCCAGGAATTCTATAGTCGTATTAAGGGAGATAGACAATTTTCTCAGATATTGAACGTACAGGCTGCCTTTGAGGATTATTATTTTGAGCCTTATGTAAAGAATGAATTGGAAGGCTATGGGCAGGCTATATTCTCTAAATACCCTATTATCCATTCGGGAGCTATATCCAAACATGGGTATGGTGTCAACAGGATAATTTTTGTAGATGTCAAACGGGAAACAGATACACTCCGTATCTATAATGTGCATTTACGGTCATTTGCCCTACAGGAAGAAGATAAAGAGTTTATACAAAAATCAGCCAGCGGACAGGTACATGATGAACAGGGGACGAAGCGTATAGGACGCAAACTCAGGGAGGCTTTCAGACATAGGAGTGAACAGGCTAAATCATTGAGGAAACATATCGAAGATAGCCCCTATCCTTGCATTGTGGCGGGTGATTTTAACGATACACCGATGTCGTATAGTGTAAACCTGGTAGGTAGGGGTATGTGGAATGCTTTTCAACAGAAAGGGTTTGGTTGGGGTGTTACCCATTACACCATGCTACCTATATTTCAAATTGATTATGTTTTCTGCGATAAAGGATTTCGCGTAGACAATTATGGTATTATTAAAGAACGTTTGTCCGACCACTATCCTATTTGGGCAGATTTGAGTCTAAGTCTGTAGACATTGCATCCGAGGGAGGACGTAAAAGAATTGCCAGTGCTTTCTCTACATAGTCATCCGTACGGTTCTTCACTTTAAAATAGGCTTCGCGACCAAAGTAATAACGTCCTACAATGGCTTCGATATCGGTTTGGATAAGTTCTAACAAGTCTTTTCGCTTCCGCTCATTGATAACGATGCCCTTTTCTGCTAAATATTGAATAAACGTATTGTACTCTTGTTGCGGTAAATGATAACCTTGTAGAAAATTTTCAATAGAATAAGCAGGTAAGCGTCTCGTAAATCTTTCGTAGACAAATTGTTCTAAATAGCTGGAGTTTACTATTTCCTGATATAATAAATTTAAAGTGTTTGAGTCTAATGAAATATGTACATCCGGTGTAATGCCGCCACCACTGAACAACTGTTTGCCCGCTATAGTTTCAAATGTCTGTGTGGAAATAAATGTAGTGTCTAAAGCCCATAATCCTTTATACATATGGGCATAGTCTGTCATGTTTGACCAATTGGGGGCATATTTTTTTTGGATACTTCGCCCTAATGGTGTATAGTATCTCGATATGCTTAAATTGATTCTTGAACCATCAGCAAAATCAAACTGTTCCTGTACGATACCTTTTCCGTAGGATCGACGGCCGACAATAGTTGCTCTATCCCAATCCTGTACGGCACCAGAAAGAATTTCTGCGGCCGACGCTGTTCCTTCGTTTATCAGAACGATAAGCTTACCTTCTGCATAAGAGCCATTTCCTTCCGAATAATACTCCCGCTTTTGTTCGTGCGCTCCTTCCGTATATACAAGGAGCTTTTTGTCTTTGAAAAATTCGTTTGCCACACGGATAGCAATATGGAAATATCCACCACCGTTATCCCGTAAATCAAGTATAAGGCTGTTTGCACCCTGCTTCCGCAGATCAGAGATAGCTGTTCTAAAATTTTGAGCAGTCTTTAAACCGAAACGACGTATCCGGATATATCCCACGGTAGGTTCGATCATATAGGACACGTCGATAGAGCTTACCTGGATCTGGTCGCGTACGACTGTGATAGGTGTCTCTACAAGATGGCCATCCCGAATAACCTGTAAGTGGACCGGAGTACCCTTTTTTCCTCTGATCAATTTTTTTATAACGGTCTGGGTAAGGCTCTGGCCTGTCACTTGTGCCGAATCTATCTGAAAAATGCGGTCGCCGACTTTAACACCAGCTTTTTCGGCGGGGCCGTTTGTTATCAGTCCCACAACCAGCAACGTATCATTTAAATTGAAATATTCCAGTCCAATGCCCTCGAAAGTACCTTCCAATGCTTCTGTCTGGGCACGCGTGTCGTTGGGCAGGAGGTAGGAAGAGTATGGATCCAGATGCGCTATTATATGATTGATAGCACCATTTTGCAATGAATCTACATCCAGGCTGTCCATATAACTGTGGGTGATCAGATCCAATGCCTGCTGTATTTTATAGGAATGATCTGAAAGACCGATAGGTACCAACGAGCTGCCGGGCTTACTACCTTGCTGGTCAACGTAATTCTGACCCAATATAAGCCCTAGTAATAAAGTAGCAGCATATGTGGCTGCCACGAAAATATTACGACCTGTACCTTTTTGCATCTAGCTGCAAAAATAACTAGTTAATTTAACTTATTCATCAAATTTATCTAAGTTTGATATCCAACAAACATTTATGCACGAGATTGAACCCTTTTACAATTGGCGTCATGATTACATCGCATCGGAAGATGAAAGATCGCCTTTTTATGGTGTCATTTATAATGAGTTTGAGTTTGATAAGCAGATCTATAATTTCCTTTTACACCCGCAATGGGACGATTTCGGGTCACATACACTTTACCTTAAGGTACTCTATGCGGATTATGACCGTCAGTATGCGATCATCGAATTGATAGGTGAGTGGAATGATGCTCTGTACAATGATATTATGCTGCTCAAGCGTGAAGTGATCGATACGATGATCAGCGAAGGAATTATAAAGTTTATCCTAATTGGTGAGAATGTCCTGAATTTTCACGCATCTGATGACTCGTATTATGAAGAATGGTTTCAGGATGTTGAAGATGGCTGGGTGGCAGCGCTACACTTTCGGGATCATGTTATTGCCGAATTTTATCAACATAATATTGATTATTATATCAATTTCGGCGGGCTCTTAAATGAGATCCCCTGGCGAACATTGAAACCTAAGCAACTTTTCCATCACGTTCAGGAATACTTACAGAAAAGATTAGGCATGTAAACCTTCCCTATTCTCTTTGGAATTCCCTAACTTTGCCTGACTCCTAGTAATAGGTTTTTTACTTTTTAATTTTAACGTTTTACTTCATATCATGTCATTCAGAATAGAAAAAGATACTATGGGTGAAGTTCAGGTGCCTTCAGATAAATATTGGGGTGCGCAGACTGAACGTTCACGCAACAATTTTAAAATTGGCCCTGCAGCTTCCATGCCGGGCGAAATTATTCAGGGGTTTGCTTATTTAAAAAAAGCAGCGGCGTATGCGAATCATGAATTGGGTGTTTTATCGATCGAAAAACGGGATGCTATAGCAACGGTATGTGACGAGATCCTGGCAGGAAAGCTGGATGATCAATTCCCTTTAGTGATCTGGCAGACAGGATCAGGAACACAATCCAACATGAATGTCAATGAGGTGGTTGCCAACCGTGCCCAGGTATTGGCAGGTGGAAAAATAGGGGAAGGAGAGCCTGTGCTTAAAGCGAACGATGATGTCAACAAATCACAGTCTTCCAATGATACTTTTCCCACAGGGATGCATATCGCGGCTTATAAAGCCGTGGTAGAGGTTACCATTCCGGGTGTGGAAAAACTCCGCGATACCTTAAAGCGTAAATCAGATGAATTCATGAAAGTGGTGAAGATAGGCCGTACCCATTTAATGGATGCTACTCCATTGACATTGGGTCAGGAATTGTCGGGCTATGTAGCACAATTAAATCACGGCCTGAAGGCTTTGAAAAATACACTTTCGCATTTATCTGAACTGGCCTTGGGAGGAACTGCAGTAGGTACTGGATTGAATACGCCAGCGGGCTATGATGTTGTCGTAGCGAAATATATTGCCCAGTTTACAGGACATCCGTTTGTAACCGCGGAGAACAAATTTGAAGCTTTGGCGGCGCATGATGCTATTGTAGAAACACATGGAGCATTGAAACAACTGGCGGTAGCGCTGAACAAGATAGCCAATGATATCCGTATGCTGGCTTCGGGACCTCGTTCGGGTATAGGTGAAATCATTATACCGGAAAATGAACCAGGGTCCTCGATTATGCCTGGTAAAGTGAATCCGACACAGTGTGAGGCTTTGACAATGGTTGCAGCACAGGTTATGGGGAATGATGTGGCTATTACGATCGGTGGCACACAAGGACATTATGAACTAAATGTGTTCAAGCCATTAATGGCAGCTAATTTCTTACAGTCAGCGCGTTTGATAGGTGATGCTTGTGTATCGTTTGAAGAACATTGTGCGGTAGGTATTGAGCCGAATTATGCACGTATTAAAGAGTTGGTCGACAATTCTTTGATGTTAGTGACGGCGTTGAATACAAAAATCGGATATTATAAAGCCGCAGAGATTGCCCAGACTGCACACCGCAATAACAGTACGCTCAAGGAGACAGCTATAGCATTAGGCTACGTAACTGCGGAGCAGTTCGATGAATGGGTTAAACCCGAGGATATGGTTGGAAGCTTAAAATAACGGGGTGTATAAACTCTTCAAAATATACTATTATGAACAAGCACATCTATTTCTTTGTATAGGTGTGCTTTTCACTTTTTTGTCCTGCCAGCGGCATTCCGACATGCAGGACGAAGGCGCTGCTTTCTTGCAGGGTGTATGGCAACAGGACAGTATCCCCGGGCAGAAAGATATGCTGCGCTATACACGTCATGAATTCCGGTTTACCTGTGATTCCATGTATGCGACGATGCATGTTCACGCAACAGTTAAGACAATGCCTGACAGCTGTTTCAAAAACGGTCAATGGACCGAATACGCTAAGGCTGTATATGTCGTGCGTGGAGACAGCATGATCGTTGAAGGTGTGTATACCCGGGAAAACGGTAAACAAAAAATATCGGGATGCTACAAAAATGGACAATATCTTCCCCGCTTCAAGATTGCCTATTACTCCGCGGACTCACTTGTGCTGGAGAATCGCTTTGATTCGCGGCCCATTATTATGAAAAAAACGGCTGATATCGTTTGTGTACCGAAGAAAAGATGGGAAATGTAAAGGAAGCCAGCCTAAAAGGCTAATACTTCCTCGATTTGCTCGTTGACAAATTTAATCGTTGTATTATCCATGAGGACCTGTTCATCATTAAGCTCATTTTGAATATGAGGAATATGTATTTTAAGGGGTAGTACATGCATGCGCAGATAGTTGCATACTCCTGTGAAATGATCAACTCCCCGTATATTTCCATATTTTCCAGATGAAACACCGACGAGAATTGCTTTTTTATGGTAAAATGAGACAGGAAAAGAGCACGCGTCTACAAAAACTTTTAAAACACCGGGATAACTGCCATTATATTCAGGTATGATGAAAATGAATTTTTTTGCTTTGGAGACACGCTCTTGTATAGGGAGAAAGGCCTCACTCCGTTTGTTGTAGAGATCAGTGAAAATAAGGTCATGGGGTAAATCTTCTAACGATAACAGATCCCATAGCTCACCTTTTTTTTCAAGTTCTTGGCGATAATAGTTGGCGACTTTTAAAGAGTTACTTCCCAGTCTATTAGTTCCCGAAATAATCAAATTCATTGTGTCCTTGTAACTTATTTTAATCAATATACGACTTTAACAAATCGTAAATCAATTTTTTGTATCTTAGCATCCTGAGTTTGTAGCTCAAGAAGTTTCAAAAATAGTAATTTTAACATCATTTAAGCATTTCGTTTATCGTCTAAATGTAAATTTGGTGCAAGCTTTAAGATAAAATTAAGACAGAAAAAGGTTCGTAATCTCATGGGAAAAATTATTGCGATAGCAAATCAAAAAGGGGGTGTAGGGAAAACAACAACTTCGATTAATCTTGCGGCAAGCCTGGCTGTACTGGAATACAAAACTTTGTTAGTGGATGCAGATCCACAGGCAAATTCTACCTCCGGTATAGGTTTTGATCCTCGGGTGATAAAATCAAGTGTGTACGAGTGTCTGATTAATGATTTGGATCCTAAAGAGGCCATCCAATCTACAGAGACACCTCACCTGGATTTATTGCCGGCACATATTGATCTCGTAGGAGCAGAAATTGAGATGATCAATCTCAACGAGCGGGAATTCAAGATGAAAAAAATGCTCGGTGCTCTCAAAGAAGATTATGACTTTATCATTATCGACTGTTCCCCTTCTTTAGGACTGATCACAATTAATGCCTTGACCGCGTCTGACTCGGTCATTATTCCCGTACAGTGTGAATATTTTGCCTTAGAAGGATTAGGCAAGTTGCTGAATACCATTAAGATTGTTCAAAATCGTCTGAATCCGGATTTAGAGATTGAGGGTATATTACTGACGATGTATGATGTACGCTTACGTCTTTCAAATCAGGTTGTTGAAGAGGTGCGTACACATTTTAACGAGTTGGTGTTTGAGACAATTATTCAGCGTAATACGAGATTGAGTGAAGCACCGAGTTTTGGTATTTCTGTTATTATGCACGATGCTTCATGTAAGGGGGCTATTAATTACCTGAATTTAGCGCGCGAGATCTTACATAAAAATGGATTAGTTGAACATAATAAAGAACAAGCTATAGTGTAATTTATGGCAGCATTACAACGAAAAACAGGATTGGGAAAAGGTTTAGGGGCTTTGTTGCAAGATGACCTGAAAATACCCGCTAAGGTGGATATAGCACAGAAGGGAGGATCGGAGCCTGGGGGCACATCAGCGGTTGGTAGCATAAACTTTATAAAGATTGAGCATATTGCAGTAAATCCGTTTCAACCGAGGGCCGACTTTGATGAAGAAGCACTGTTAGAATTATCCAAATCCATCCAGCTACAAGGTCTCATACAGCCTATTACCGTACGTCAGGTTGGAAAAAACCAATACCAACTTATTAGTGGTGAGCGTCGTCTGCGGGCTTCTAAGCTTGCTAATATTGCGGAGATACCTGCCTATGTCCGCACCGCTAACGACCAGCAGATGTTGGAGATGGCACTTATCGAAAACATTCAGCGTGAAAACCTGAATGCTATTGAGGTGGCATTGAGCTTTCAACGGATGATTGAGGAATGTAATTTAAAACAAGAAGAGCTGGGGGAACGTGTTAGCAAAAATAGATCGACGGTAACGAATTATCTCCGGTTGCTGAAGTTGCCGCCGGTAATCCAGGCAGGGATCCGTGATGGACGGATTTCGATGGGACATGCAAGAGCATTGATTAATGTTGGCGAGATTGACAAGCAACTCTTCGTTTTCCAGGAAATTATTGACAAAGGGTTATCCGTGCGTATGGCTGAGATCCTGGTACGCAATATTCAGCAGCAAACGAAACCCAAGAAAAACCAGAATGTCGGTAAACAGCTGGATTTCCAATATCAAAAGATAGAAGATGATTTAGCATCTAAATTCTCTACACGTGTGCGATTGAATATGAAAAATAGCCGGGGTAAGGGTGCAATTGAGATACCTTTTGACTCGGAAGACGATTTGAGTCGTATTTTAGAGCTACTCGACTGGTAATGAAAAGTGCATTTATTTTTCTGCTGATTTCTTGTAGCTTTTTTTATGCGATAGGGCAGGAGCAGGATTCTATTCCACCCCCATCGGATACTTCCAGGATAGCGATAGATGTAGATACGCTTGTGAATGAGCAAGATACAGTTAAAGAAACCAGGAAGGAGAGAAGAGCACGATTAAAAGCCGAAAAAGAGCGGGAAAAATATTATTACAAAGATATTCTGAAAGATTCAACACGACTCGCAATCGAGCAGCTTTCCAGAGTAGCCTGGAAAAGATCACTTATTCTGCCCGGCTGGGGTCAGTATACAAACGGTGGCCTATGGTGGATTAAAGTGCCGGTGATTTATGGAGGCTTTGTGAGCGCTTATCTGATATTTGATTTTTGGCAGTGGTATTACAAAAAGTTTGGTGATGAAGCGGCGTACCGTATTAATTATAATGGAGCGGTCAACGATCCGGACCTTGCAGGTATCCAGCAACTGGACTACCTGATACGACAAAAGGATTATGGACGCCGTAATCGTGATCTTACTATTCTTGCGACGATTGGATGGTGGGGATTGAATGTCGTAGAGGCTTACACGACGTCGATTTTGAAATATAGATATGATATTGGGGATGATCTATCCTTGAAAATGGCTCCTACAATGGTTCCTATGACAAACCAGCTTGGGTTTGCAGCACCATTGGGCAGTCAGTTTGCTCCGGGAATCAGGTTAACCATGAACATTAAATAATTAACTGTCGTAAACAAACAACAATTTATGAAAGTAGTCTTACTCGGATATGGTAAAATGGGACAGCTGATTGAAAAATTTGCAGTCAAAAGAGGCCATGAAGTTATCCTCATCGTGGATGAGCATAATCGAGCAGAAATAACAGCAGACGATTTGATGGCAGCAGATGTCGCCATAGACTTCAGTACTCCGCATGCGGCATTGGAGAATATCAGCCTTTGTTTTGAAGCAGACCTGCCTATTGTTGTGGGTACAACCGGTTGGTACGAACATCTGGAAGAGGTTAAGGAGACATGCCTGCAAGCCGGCCAGTCGCTCTTGTACGGGTCTAACTTCAGTATCGGCGTTAATATCTTTTTTCATATTAACAGGATGTTGGCTAAAGCTGTTGCTCCTTATAAACAATATGATGTGCAGGTAGAAGAAATCCATCATATCCATAAATTGGATTCGCCTAGTGGAACAGCAATTACCATTGCTGAGGGTATCATCGAAAATAACAGCTCAAAGTCTTCGTGGGTAAATGATCTGGTAGGGAGCGGTGCAGAGGTCATTGCCAAGCCCGATGAGTTGTTGATTGAAAGTTTACGGATAGAGGAAGTTCCAGGAACACATACAGTTTTGTATAGTTCTGAAGTCGACCAGATAGAATTTAAACATACGGCACATAATAGAGATGGTTTTGCCCTTGGCGCTGTTGTAGCGGCAGAATGGTTACAAGAGAAGAAGGGTTTTTACCAGGTCACGGATATTTTTAATTTTTAAATTTGACTTTTAGCACATGTGGTATATTATTTTTGGGGTTTTAACGGTCATGTCCTTATATGGCCTTTGGTTGCTTTTTAGAAAAGCAGGTAAGCAGGGGTGGGAAGCTATCATTCCATTCTATAGGGAATATGTGATGGCACAGCTGGTCGGTCGCCCGACATGGTGGATTGTGTGGCTGTTCGTTCCTATCGTAAATATTTTTATCTTTTATGGTTTTTACCTGGATTTTGTCAAAGCATTTGGCAAACGTCGATTTTGGGAGAATGCCGCCGCGGTATTGGTCCCTTTTATCGTCCTGCCCCTGTGGGGGAAGGATCCCAAGGTAAAATATCTGGGACAGACAAACTCGGAAGAGTTCAAAAAGAAATATCCTTATAAAAAGTCGGTAGCCCGGGAATGGGCAGATGCTATTATCTTCGCTACTGTGGCGGCATCTTTGATACGGGGTTTTATTCTTGAAGCTTATATGATCCCCACAGGGTCGATGGAGAGAACCTTGCTTGTAGGCGATTTCTTATTCGTTAGTAAGTTGAATTACGGACCGCGTATTCCTAACACCCCGTTGGCTTTCCCTTTTGCACATCATACCATGCCGATTACCGGCGGGAAAGCATATTCTGAGGTGGTCGAGCTTCCGTATAAGCGATTGCCTGGCTTCCAAGAGATTAAGCGTAATGATGTCGTTGTCTTCAATTTTCCGGCAGGGGATACTGTTGTGAAAGAAAACGAGGCGATTACGTATTATGACTATGTAAGAGGATTAGGGAAGGAGGCTGTACATTCTCAGTTTACGGTAATTACAAGGCCAGTTGATAAACGTGAAAACTATATCAAGCGTTGCGTTGGTGTTCCCGGCGATGTTCTACAGATGGAGGGTGCTAAGCTTATGGTGAACGGTCAACCGGGATTTGTTCCGCCGGAGATGCAAGCTTCCTATATCGTATACACCGATCCCTATGCCTTATCTACTGATGTTTTTAAAAAATATCGTTTTGAAATCGATACAAGTTCTACAGAT
>JBEBVG010000042.1:0-21716 GCA_040392845.1 Sphingobacterium sp.
GAAAAAAACAATCCTTTATATAGTAAAAGAAAAGTCATTGTTTGCATTTTTCAACGGGGAGCTATGGATGGGTTGATGGCGGTAAGTCCTTTTGAGGATCCTTATTTCAAGCAAGCCAGACCTACTTTATTTATGGATGCTGCTAGAAGTGGTTCAGGAAGTAACTTGATCGATCTGGATGGACGTTTTGGATTGCATCCTGCCATGAAAGCTTTTGAAACTGTATTTCTTGACAAGCGCTTGGCAATAGTTCATGGTATAGGATCTCCTAATACGACCCGATCTCATTTCGATGCACAGGATTATATGGAATCAGGAACTCCTTTCCGGAAAAATACTACAAGTGGTTGGTTAAATCGTGCAGTAGGTTTATTAGGACACGACAATATAACCACTCCATTTTCGGCAGTGAGTTTGACGTCTTCTCTCCCGAGATCATTGTACGGCGATCAAGCTGCATTGGCTATTAACGATTTAAAGAATTTCAAAATCCAGGGTCGGGGAGAAATGTTGAACCAAAATGCAAAGACATTTGAAGATTTATACGATAAGGCGAAAAATGATCTTTTGCGGGATACGGGAAAGGAGAGTTTTGAGGCAATGAAGCTACTGCGGAGTAATTTAGTTAAGAATTATAAGCCTGCAAACGACGTGATCTATCCAAATAGTAACCTGGGAAACTCATTGAAGCAGATTGCTCAGCTTGTTAAAATGGATGTAGGCCTCGAGGTGGCATTTACTGAATCGAATGGTTGGGATACACATTTTAACCAAGGAAAGGATACTGGAATTTTTGCCCGTAACGTAGGAGATCTGTCTAAATCTATTATGGCCTTTTGGAATGATATTGAAGCTTATCAGGACGATGTCTTGGTGATGACAATGACAGAGTTTGGACGAACAGTACATCAAAACGGAACCAATGGAACGGATCATGGACGTGCCTCGTGCAATTTTATATTAGGCAATCATGTAGATGGAGGTAAGGTGCATGGTGTTGTAGATATGTTAGCCAAAGAAAATCTGGAAGATGGTCGTGATTTACCAGTGACAACGGACTTTCGGGCAGTTTTCTCTGAAGTAGCTACCTCACATCTAAAACTAAAGGATAATAATATGCTTTTCCCAGAATGGGAAGGCACCGGTATAGGCGTAATGAAGGTATAAGGTTAAAAAGCACCTTTGGGTGCTTTTTAACTATTCAAAAATCAAAATATAATTATCTCGTTAACAGTACTCGTCAAAAGCTGCAACAAGATTGTCCGCAATCATTTGTGCAGGCCTTCCTTCGATCATATGTCTTTCGATCATGTGTACGAGTTTACCGTCTTTAAACAAAGCCATTGCGGGTGAAGATGGAGGATACGGCAACATGTATTGACGTGCTTTATCCACCGCGTCTTTTTCCATTCCTGCAAAAACAGTGACCAATTTGCTTGGATGTTTTTCATTTTTGACTGCTGCTTTAGCAGCGGGACGGGCATTTGCCGCGGCACATCCACAGACAGAATTTACAACAACAAATACAGTTCCTTCCGAAGGAATTGCTGAATCTACCTCTTCTGAAGTCTTTAACTCCTGGAAGCCCGCATCGACTAACTCCTGACGCATAGGCGCTACTAAATATTCTGGATACATCTCTTTTAAATTAAAAAGTCAAAAATAAAATTTACATAACAAAGATAATGGATTATCACGCGCAAATCAAGACGATATACTCAGGATAATGTCACTTTTGGCAGAAAGCAAATCGAATGCTTTGAATTGATTTGAGTTTCAAGTAATTTTGTAGCTCAAAAAATAGAAAGAACTATGTCATCATTAGAAACTACGTATGTGCCTTACAAAGTAAAAGATATCTCTTTGGCAGAGTGGGGGCGTAAGGAAATAGAATTGGCGGAGGCAGAGATGCCAGGCTTGATGAGTCTTCGGAAAGAATTTGGAACTTCAAAACCGCTAAAGGGAGCTCGTATTGCAGGTTGTTTGCATATGACCATTCAAACAGCCGTTTTGATTGAAACGCTGGTAGAGCTCGGTGCCGACGTATCTTGGTCCTCATGCAATATTTTTTCTACGCAGGACCATGCAGCAGCAGCTATTGCTGCAACTGGAATACCGGTGTATGCATGGAAAGGTATGACAGAAGAAGAATTTAACTGGTGTATTGAGCAGACACTTTTTTTTGGTGAAGAACGTCAGCCTTTGAATATGATATTGGATGATGGTGGAGATTTGACAAACATGGTCTTTGATCAATTCCCCGAACTGATCGCAGGCATCAGAGGTCTTTCCGAGGAAACAACAACTGGTGTACACCGTTTGTACGAAAGGTATAAAAAAGGAACACTCCATTTGCCTGCTATCAATGTCAATGATTCAGTGACTAAGTCTAAATTTGATAATAAGTATGGTTGTCGGGAATCGTTGGTCGATGCTATTCGCCGTGCTACAGATCTTATGTTGGCCGGTAAGGTCGCTGTAGTAGCCGGATATGGTGATGTAGGAAAGGGGTCTGCAGAATCACTTCGTTCGGCAGGTGTACGTGTGATTGTTACGGAAATCGACCCTATTTGTGCTTTACAAGCTGCAATGGAAGGTTTTGAGGTGAAAAGAATGGCCGATGCGGTGAAGGAAGCTAATATCGTAGTGACAACTACGGGTAATAAAGATATCATTCGCTCTGAGCACTTTAAGGCTATGAAAGACAAGACAGTCGTATGCAATATCGGCCATTTTGATAATGAGATTGACGTAGCATGGTTGAATACAAATTATGGTAATACCAAAGTGGAAATCAAGGCTCAGGTAGATAAATATACTGTTGATGGTAAAGATATTATTTTGTTAGCTGAGGGACGTTTGGTCAATCTGGGATGTGCAACCGGGCACCCATCATTTGTGATGTCTAATTCCTTTACAAACCAGACTTTAGCACAAATTGAGCTTTGGACGAATACCGATAAATACGATAAAAAGGTATATACACTACCAAAACATCTGGACGAGAAGGTAGCCCGTCTACATTTAGCACATATTGGTGTAGAGCTGGATATCTTGACAGAAGAGCAAGCTTCTTATATTGGTGTCGCTGCAGAAGGACCTTATAAACCGGAGGCTTATCGTTATTAAGTAACATTAAGAAACGGATGAAGGAACGCTTTTTCTCATATATAGAAAAAGCGTTTTTTTAATGCTCACTGTTTAAATTGTTGTATACCAGATGGCCGATATAAAGTAAAACGATAATAGAAGAAATCAGCGAGTATTTTATAAATATAAAAATCATGAATGCTGAAGCGGTTATGTAAAGAAAGAATAAGATGCCTTCTTTAATATTATGCATTTTATAAATGGCTATGAATGCAAGAATATAGATGAAGCCTAGAATAGACACTACTGTAATGTCTAATTGAACCGAATCGAATACCGTAATCATGTTGTTTGTGAATTTATTAATTTTCAGCCTAATAAATCATGAGGGCAATAGATTGGTGTTTTGCAGAATTTGTAAAAGATCAAAGAATTGTGCTCAATGTATACAAATGTAGCATTCTAATATTAAGTTAATGTTAAGTTGTGAACCGTGTGCCAGCCATTCTGCAACCGTTCTTCTCCTACGCCGGAGATGATCTGATAACTGCCCTGGATGGCATCAAGTTCTTTTTTCCACACTTGCATAAAATATTCTCTTTGTTCTGGAAAATCCCTTAGAGGGTCATCTTCCCAGGGTAGATCAATGTCCATGAGTAGATAGAAGTCGTATTTCCTGTTGTAGATTTCTTGCTTCACTTTTTCAGGTGTATCATCAAAAAGATAATCACACCATATTTTGATGGTCATTATCGTGACATCACAAACCAGGATATTGTTTTGTGCTAATGGAAGCAAAGCTTCTTCCAAAGCTAATTGGCCATAGAACATATTAAGTTCGTCCTGTAACGTATACTTATTATGGAGATTTTGGCAATAGTATCGGGCGTATTCAGGCACACATACTGTGTTAAATTTATCAGCCAGATATGTTGCCATTGTCGATTTCCCAGTCGACTCGGGACCGACTACCGCTATTTTTAACAAGTTGTTCTTGTTTTCCCTGCTATCCATACAGGGACAATATTACTGAAAAATTTGTGGGATAAAGGAAAGATCCCTCTTTTTATTGCACAAGTTTGTTAGCACAGTTTGTACTGGCAAATGACTCGGGTTTAGCCTTAAAACAAAATCCCATGCCTAAAATATACCCCATAGCATCTTTTAGCGCGACATTAGATTCAAACGTTGGATTTGTATTAATATCTGCATGTACTTCGAGGTCAATATCATATTGTTCCAAAAGAGGGCAGAGAAGATAGGCTGTGTCGATTGATTTCTGTACTTCCAGGAGCATACGTTCCTTAATGCTCATATTATGATTTTTGCGATCTTTGTGGATAAACATAAACCCACCTTTATGCTTCCGGAGAAAAACGACGACGGTTGCGAATTCAACGATACCACGTTTGACCTGAGAATCGGTTCCGATGAAAACTTTGAGAGAATGTCCTTGTTGCCTTTCTCGGAGGATTGCAGCTTCAACAGCATCCATGATGGATAAACGAAGGTATTCTCCATTGTATTTTTGCCATTCCATAGTTAATTTGATTTTTGATTGAATGTACTGCTATAATGTTCATTTTGTGTTAATTTCGTTTTAAGTTTTTATATAATTTATTGTCTATTTGTGGTTTACATCTGTAAATTACATTCCGTCGTTCTTATTTCCAAAGGCCAGATCACCCGCATCTCCCAGCCCGGGAACAATAAAGGATTTACTGGTTAGCTCATTGTCGACATCGCCTGTCCAAATGTGTGCTTCAGGAATATAGGCCCTGATATGCTGCATTCCTTCTTCTGTAGCGATAATGGATGCGATATGGAGTTCTTTGATGTTGTATTCGCTTAGTATCTCTTTACAGGTAAGGACGAGGCTCTTGCCTGTTGCAATTAGAGGATCGCTGATAATAACTGTTTTTTCGTCTAAGGAAGGAACGTTGCTATACTTTTTATGTATCTCAAATTCCCCGCTTTTTTTTGTATGTCTAAAGGCAGCAATGAATCCGCTATCCGCACGATCGAACACGTTCAGAAAACCCTGATGGAAGGGTAGGCCTGAACGGATAATAGTCACCAGCACAGGTTGTTCCTCCAAGATATTCATCGACGCTATACCCAATGGGGTTTCGATATCTTTTTTAGCGAAGCTCAATGTTTTACTGATTTCATAGGCCATAGCCGCACCTACCCTTTCTAAATTCCTGCGAAATCGCAGCCTATCTTTTTGAATGTCAACGTCGCGTAACTCTGCGATAAAATCATTGACAATGGAGTTTTGCTTGGAGAGTATAGTAATCATCTTTTCTGGATTTTGTTACTCCCAATTTACTAAAAAAATATCACAAAAAACATTAACTTTATCCTTTTGCGGGAGCTTCATGGAATTTAGACTTACTTCAGAATATAAACCCACGGGCGACCAGCCTCAGGCTATCACCGAATTGGTGGCGGGTATTCATCAGGGTGAACAGTATCAGACATTATTGGGGGTCACTGGATCGGGAAAGACATTTACGATTGCTAACGTTATTCAGCAAACCCAAAAGCCAACGCTGGTGTTGAGCCATAACAAAACATTGGCCGCACAATTATATGGCGAATTCAAACAATTCTTTCCACATAATGCAGTGAATTATTTTGTCTCATATTATGATTATTATCAACCCGAAGCATTCATAGCGTCATCCAATACTTATATAGAGAAAGATCTCGCTATTAATGATGAAATCGAAAAATTAAGATTGGCTACGACCTCTGCATTGATGTCTGGCAGACGTGATGTTATTGTGGTATCCTCAGTTTCGTGTATCTATGGTATGGGGAATCCAGAAGATTTTTCACGTTCGATCTTTCGGTTTGGCGTAGGTACTGTTATTTCTCGCAATGCTTTTTTACATCGTCTGGTCGAGATTTTGTATGCACGGACAACTGCCGATTTCAAGCGCGGAACTTTCCGTGTCAAAGGTGATACCGTAGATATTTATCCGGCTTACTTGGATAATGCATACAGGATTTCTTTTTTTGGAGATGAAATCGACGAACTGAGTGAAATCGATCCGCTGACGGGCAAGACGATTTTAAAGCATGAAACACTGTCGTTGTTTCCTGCAAATCTCTTCGTCACGCCCAAAGAAAAGTTTACACAGTCGATATGGGCCATTCAGGACGAACTTGTACAGCGAAAAGCACAATTGGAAGAAGAAGGCAAGCTACTTGAAGCGAAAAGGCTTGAAGAGCGTGTCAATTACGATCTGGAAATGATGCGGGAGTTGGGCTACTGTTCGGGGATTGAGAATTATTCCCGGTTTTTTGACGGCAGAAGTCCAGGGATGCGTCCATTCTGTTTATTGGATTATTTTCCCGATGATTATCTACTTGTTATTGATGAAAGTCATGTGACTTTGCCTCAGTTGCGGGCAATGTATGGAGGGGATAGATCGCGAAAAATATCATTAGTAGAACATGGATTTCGTTTACCAGCCGCATTAGATAACAGACCGTTAAATTTTCCTGAATTTGAATCTTTAACAAATCAAACGATATATGTGTCTGCAACGCCAGGAGATTATGAGTTGCAACAAACTGAAGGGGTCGTAGTCGAACAAGTCATTCGCCCGACAGGTCTGTTGGATCCTGTGATTGAGGTGCGTCCCGCTGTTAATCAAGTGGATGACTTCCTGGAAGAGGTTGAAATCGCAATTAAATCGGGAGGACGTGTATTGGCTACGACCCTGACAAAAAGGATGGCTGAAGAATTGACCAAATATATGAGTCGTCTAAATATTAAGGTAAGATATATTCATTCGGAAGTAAAAACTTTAGAACGTGTTGAAATTTTGCGTGGCTTACGGTTGGGGGAATTTGATGTATTGGTCGGTGTCAACCTGTTAAGGGAAGGACTCGATTTGCCGGAGGTGACATTGGTGGCAATTTTAGATGCCGATAAAGAAGGATTTTTGCGCTCCGAACGCTCCCTTATACAAACAATCGGTCGTGCCGCAAGGAACGATAAAGGACGTGTTATTATGTATGCCGATAAGATGACGGATAGCATGCGTGTAACAATAGATGAAACCAACAGAAGACGGGAAAAACAACTTGCATATAATGAGGAACATGGTATTACGCCTCGTACCGTAGGGAAGACGCGTGAAGAAATATTGGAACAGACGGCTGTCGCGGACTATAGACCCGGAGAAGCAAAAATGTATGTAGAGCCTGATCCGACAACCTCCGTTGCCGCAGATCCATTAATTGAGTATATGAGTGAGAAAGAGCTGAAAAAAGCAATTGATACGGTACGAAAGAAAATGGAAAAAGCTGCCAAAGAAATGGATTTCCTGGAAGCTGCAAAACTTCGTGATGAAATGTTTTCATTGGAAAAGGCCTATAAGGAACGCTTCTCCTAAATTAGGCTACATAACAGGTTCTTGATACAGCTTTGTGTCATTAAGGCTTAAAGTCCAGCAATGATCCTCTTTCGTCAGATTGAAATTTCCATTGGAATACTTTTGTGCTGACATCTGTTTCAGGACGATGCTGCTGTTGTCCTCTGCCATGAATACTTCAGCTTCCCTTTGAACGGAATCTACAACAACATAGGCAGCTGTCTGGAAAGAAGATGATGTATTCAAAATACGAAGTTCAATACCCTCTTCCCAAGGACGGATACATGTTTTCCGAAGTCGAGACCAGATATATCCGGCTGAACCTTTACAACCCAAGGAATCGATATCGCTACCGATGGAGACTGAAGCTTCCAAACTATCTCTAGTTGTGGAAGATGTCGTATTGGTAGATTGACATGCAAATGTGAAAATACCAAATGTAAATAATAGGATTAGATTTATCGGTTTCATAGTGTAAGGAGAATTTTATTTTATTGATAACATTGTCTATTTTTACATTATTGAAATATGTAAGCATCCCTTTGTTAAAATTTAAATGAAAAAACCAGTTCTTGTTATCAAATTCGGCTCGGCATCTGTTACCTCGCAAGGAGAAATTGATGAACGGATCATACTGGAAATTGCACGTCAAACTTCTATATTACAATCAAATTATAATATTGTTTTAGTTTCGTCCGGTGCGGTGGCGGCGGGTAAAAAATATATTCCCTCATATAAGGGTACGTTAGCAGAACGTAAGGCTGCAGCAGCTATAGGAAATCCGTTGTTAGTGCGTAAATATTCGACATATTTTAAGCCTTTTGGGATAGCGCTTGCACAAAGCTTGTGTGAAAGACATCATTTCTCAAATAGAGGTCAGTTTTTACAGTTGAAAAGTACATACGAGACACTTTGGAAAAATAATATCATTCCAATTGCGAATGAAAATGATGTTGTTAGTAATAAAGAATTGAAATTTTCAGATAATGATGAATTAGCCACTTTAATAGCTGTTGGTTTTGGTGCAGAGAAGCTGCTTTTATGTACATCTGTTCCTGGAGTGTTGGATGAAAAGGGTAACGTGATTGCAGAAATTAAGGAAATTGATAAATCGACTTTGTCTTTGGCTCGAAAGGAGAAATCCGCTGCTGGATTAGGAGGAATGATATCGAAACTGAATTTTGCGCGACTGGCTACTCAAATGGGAATAAAAGTAGTCATTTTTAGCATGCAAACAGAGAATGGTATCTTGAAAGCTTTAAATGGCGAAACCGGAACGGTTTGTTTACCACAAAAGAAGAAAGTATCGTCTCGTCAAAAGTGGTTGGCGAGTGGAAGCTTGATAACAGGACTGGTAGAAGTGGATAAGGGTGCCATGGATGCTTTAAGAAGAAGGAAAAGTTTACTTGCTGTAGGTATTTCTCAGGTTGTTGAGGGTTTTGAAGTGGGAGAGGTATTTCATATCGCTGATGAAGATGGTATTATACAGGCGGTAGCAAAGTCAAAAATCGATTCTACCCTATTGAAGGATGGAAATAAAACAAAAAATGTTGAGATAGCACACGCTGATGACATCGTGTTGTTATGATATAGAAATAAAATATTTGAAAAAACTTATTTAGTACCATGCAAAATATCCAGTCACAATTGTTAAATGCACGGAAGGCAAAACACGCTGTTCGTACGTTGTCCTACGAGGATAAAAAGAATATCCTGAACAAAATAGCACAGGAGTTGCTCGATCATAAAGAGACTATTATCCGGGAAAACAAAAAGGATTTGGAAAGAATGGACCCGAAAGATCCAAAGTTTGACCGCCTTAAACTTACAGAGGAAAGAATACGTGGGTTAGCACAAAGTGTAGTCGATGTATCTAATCTGGAAGATCCGACTGATAAGGTGCTGAGTTCAAAGATATTGGATAATGGGTTGAAAATTGAGAAAAAGACAGTTGCCCTTGGCGTTGTCGGTGTAATCTACGAATCTCGTCCAAATGTTACGATAGATGTTGCAGCTTTATGTTTACAATCGGGAAATGTTTGTCTATTGAGAGGAGGATCAGATGCTTGGTACACAAACTCGTATTTGGTCGATATGATCCGGCAAGTCTTTGTTTCTTTTGCTATCGATCCAAATATTGTACAGCTCCTTCCTACAGACCGTGAGTTTGTCCAGGAGTTATTGACAGCCACAGGTATTGTCGATATTATCATTCCTCGTGGCTCACAATCCTTAATAGATCTGGTACGTGACAATGCTACGGTTCCTGTCATTGAAACCGGTGCGGGTGTATGCCATACCTATGTCGACGAGACGGCGGATCTGGACAAGGCAGCGAAAATAGTGGCCAATGCGAAGATTTCCAGACCTTCGGTATGCAATGCTTTAGATACGGTATTAGTAGATGCTGCGGTTGCTGATGCTTTCATCCCTAAATTATTACCGCATTTTGAGGAAGCTAAAGTAGAAGTATACGCATCGGAAGAGTTATATGGAATATTTTCTCAGCTCGGCTATCCGTTTCTTGTCCGTGCAACAGAATCAGATTTTGGTAAAGAGTTTTTAGATTTAAAATGCTCTATAAAGACAGTCGATGGATTGGGCGATGCATTGGAGCATATTGCGACGCACTCTTCAAAACATTCGGAATGTATCGTCTCTAATGATCCAATGCATATTGCGGATTTTATGAATGCGGTAGATGCAGCGGCGGTATATGCTAATGCTTCCACTCGTTTTACAGATGGAGGCGAGTTTGGGTTGGGAGCAGAAATTGGTATCTCTACCCAAAAACTACATGCGCGTGGTCCTTTCGCTTTGGAAAAATTAGTAACTGAAAAATGGTTCGTAACAGGAGACGGACAAGTGAGATAGTATGGGCATCCGTTACGAGAAAGATACGATCTTAAATTGGATCAATGAGATGGGGAAGTTTCTTCGCCTGTTGGTAGATAAGTGGGAGGGAAGCTTAGAAGAAGAGTCTGCACCAATAGATATAGAAAAGGGATATAAAGAGTTTTTTAAAAAAGATAGGTCCTGTTTGATAGGATTAAATAATAGTGAACTGGAACGCTTTATATCTACGCTCCAGGACGAACAAATCCGTCCATTAGCGCAGCTCTTGATGTATGACGGATTATTGACTGATAATCTTCATCTTTTAGAAAAAGCGAAATTTCTTTTCGAACTCAATATGCGTCAAAGTGGGAGTTTTTCGTTTGAGGATTATGGGTTTTTAGTAAAGATTGATAATAGGCTAAAATCGTAAAATAGGTTTAATTGAGGTTTATTTAAAAGTCAAGAAAAAGTAAATATTCGCCGCTGTAGCAAAAAAATAAGCGATTTTTTGCGATTACAAATATTATCTACTATATTAGTAGATATTAATTTTTTGGTATTTTAAATTTATAAGATATGAGTTTAAGGTTAGGCGATGATGCGCCAAATTTTCAGGCTAAGACCTCAGTAGGGGACATCGATTTTTATGACTTTATTGACGGCAGTTGGGCAGTTTTATACTCACACCCATCAGATTTTACACCAGTTTGTACAACTGAGTTGGGCCGTACAGCACAATTAAAATCGGAATTTGACAAGCGTAATGTTAAAGTATTAGCGTTAAGTGTCGATAGTGTTCCAGATCATTTAGATTGGATAAAAGACATTAATGAGACACAAAACACCAATGTCGAATTTCCGATTATTGCTGATCAAGATCGTAAGGTAGCAGAGTTGTACGATATGATCCACCCGAATGCTTCAGCAACAGCAACAGTAAGGTCGGTATTTGTAATAGGACCAGATAAGAAAATTAAACTTACACTGACCTATCCGGCATCAACAGGACGTAATTTTAATGAGATTTTGCGTGTGATTGATTCATTACAATTGACAGCTGATTATTCTGTTGCCACTCCAGCAGATTGGAATCAGGGAGAGGATGTTATTATATCTACTGCTATTCCAACAGCGGATATTCCAACAAAGTTTCCTAAAGGGTTTAAAGAAATCAAACCTTACTTACGTACTACTCCGCAACCGAATAATTAAGCGTTTAGACTGTATTATTTAATAGAGAAAGCCAACTTTTTAGTTGGCTTTCTCTTTATATTCGTTTTTCTTTTTTCGCAGGATATAAGAAGCTATCAAGGCAATTAGTGTAATAATCACTATCTGTCCAAAGCCATGTAGAAAATCTAAGCTGTATTGATCGGAACCAAAAAGATAAAGAAAAGCTTGTGTCAAGAGTGACAAACACAAAAAGATAAGAAAATATATCCAAAAGGTTCGCATAATATTTGCCTAAAGTTAATGATTAATTTTCTGATTATCAAAGCTTATTGTTTACATGGCAAAGAAGAGGTGTATTTAAAAAAAGAAAGTAGCATAATCTAATGAAAGATTATGCTACTTTTTTATAGCAAAAAATGTATATCCTTAAAATACTTTAACAATATAGATATAGTCTTGTAATCTTTTGATTTGCTCCGTCCGGGGAAGATTGGCTAACATGTTTTTGTTATTCAATACAATATTTCCTTTTAAAGAGTCTGCTGGTATTCGGTTCAACGTTTCTATCAGTTCTTTTGTTTTAATAGCAAAAGCTGCTCCATCGATACCTTTTTGTTTACCAGAAATTATACCAATAATATTTCCCTGATTATCAAGAACGGGACCTCCACTATTTCCTGGGTTGACAGGTATGGAAATTTGATAAGCAATGGTATCTCCGACATACCCTGTATGTGAACTTAAATAACCTTGGCCGTATACGGCCTCGTCCCTTGGGAAGCCTATAGTGTAAATGTCTTCACCTAGTTCAGATTTTTGTTTCTTAAATGTATAAGGTACATTTTTGAGAGGTTTGAAACTGGTATCGTCGATATGAAGTATCGCCAGATCCTTAATTGCATCCGAATACACAATCTTTGCACGAAATGATTGCCCTTTACTGTTCTGAAGATGAACAGAATCAGCGCCGTTGATAACGTGGTTGTTGGTGACCACATATCCATCTTTTGTCAACATGAAACCAGTTGCACCAAAATGTATCGGTGTCGTATTTTTCGTTTTGTTGCTATTAATATCCTGGATGACTTTATTTTGTTCATTTACATTTCTTTTTACAGAAATCATCTCACGTCGTAAGGCACTATAATCTGTTGTTGCCTTCTTAATATTTGTAAAATAGCCAGTCAGCCACAATGTAGAAAATACTGATACCAGCGCTACAGCAGCTGCAACTGCAGCATTGATTTGTAAACGGCTCCATAGAGAAAGTATTTTCTGGCTTGAAAAAAGAGAAGCGTTCGATTTTACATTTTTACCCTCCTTAACAAGAGAAAGCTGAAAAGCTTTCCTTTCCTCGGTATCTTTCCATAGCGTTAAAAAAGTAGTATGTTCTTCTAATAATACCGCCGCTTCAGGATGCTCTTTGCAATATTCTTCAAATGCAATCTGGTCTTCTTTTGATAATTCCCCTCTCATGTATTGGTCCGCCCAATCCAGAAACTCATGTCGCCTCATGACTACTTATCTAATTTATTAGTATTAAAAAATAATTTTTTGAGCCGTTGCAGACATTTGTACTTTTGTGTTTTTGCATTGTCTGTGGTCGTGTAACCAAACTTGTCCTTGATTTCCTGCATAGACATACTTACGATATAAAAGTCGTGCAACAACGTCTTGCAAGGTTCGCCAAGATGCTCTAACGCTATACTCATTTGTTCAAAGTTACTTTCAATAATTTCGTGTCGTTCAATATCATCCTCTATCTTCAGCACATCCTCAAAATCAGATATATCTGATGTTTTTGAAGCTGCCCCTTTACGGGAAAGGTGTTTCAACCACAATCTTCTACTGACGGCATACAAAAAAGTACTAAGCTTGCTGTTTAGCTCAAATTTGCCTTGAGTGAGTCTATCATACAAAACCATCACTGCATCTTGAAATATATCCTTTGCTTCATCATCCGACCCGTTGTTATTGATAATCATACGGGCTATCGAAGGGAAGAAGAATTTATACAATTTATTGATAGCTCTACTATCACCCCGCGCTATTCCCGTTATCAATTCTTGATCGGAAACTTCAGATGGTAATATATGCTTTATCTCACTCACTTGTTAATACCTTAAATACTCAAATAGTAACCCTTAAATACTTTAAAATTTAATATATGAAAATTCCTATTCAAACGTAATAGTATTTTTAAACAATTACCATAAAAAGTGATATTTTTTGGATTAGGTAGAAAGGTAGAAGAGGTATACGAAATAAGACCAAAAAAAGAAGGTGTCGACAATTTTGTGACACCTTCCTTTTAGCGGTCTGGACGGGACTCGAACCCGCGACCCCATGCGTGACAGGCATGTATTCTAACCAGCTGAACTACCAGACCTAATTTCCTCTTTACACCCTTCTTTCAAGAAGGTGTGCAAATATAGTTCTTATTTCTATATTTTCTAAAAAAAAGTAAAAAAACCTTAGTCTACGGCACCTTCCTTCATTTTTTCGGCATTCTCCGCAAATTGCAAAGCATCTATAATTTCCTGAATATCACCATCCATGATGGATGGTAAATTGTACATAGTCAAACCTATCCGGTGTTCTGTGACACGACCTTGAGGATAATTATAAGTCCTGATTTTAGCGGAACGGTCACCTGTAGATACCATTGTCTTACGTTTGGCAGCAACGTCGCCATGTTTTTTTTGTACTTCCAGCTCATAAAGCTTATTACGAAGCATCTCCATGGCTAGTTCCCGATTGGCCAACTGTGATCTTTCGACTTGGCACACTACCACAATACCAGATGGTTTATGAGTCAGCTGTACCTTTGTCTCTACTTTATTGACATTTTGACCTCCCGCACCTCCTGAACGAGATGTTTGCATTTCAATATCTCCGGGATTGATATATACATCAACCTCTTCAGCTTCCGGTAGTACTGCCACAGACGCGGCAGAAGTATGTACACGACCTTGGGTTTCTGTGTCCGGTACACGTTGTACCCGATGTACCCCAGACTCATATTTTAATTGACCATATACATCTTCTCCAATAACCTTTAGTACAACTTCCTTATAGCCTCCTGAGGTACCTTCTGTCACATCCATCACCTCATTACGCCATCCTTTTTTTTCAAAATAGCGCGTATACATTCGGTAGAGATCCCCAGCAAATAAAGCAGCTTCATCACCTCCTGTACCGCCACGGATTTCAAGAATAGCATTTTTAGCATCTTCGGGATCTTTAGGAATTAACATGAGACGGATTTCTTCTTCCTTTTCCTCTTTTTGTACATACAAAAGGTCAAGTTCTTCTTTGGCCATTTCACGTAATTCCTGATCTTTTTCATTGATCAAAATATCTTTGTTAGCATCAATATTGCTAACTATATTTCTGTAAATGTGATATTGCTCTACGATTTTGCCAAGGTCTTTATATTCCTTATTTAGTTTGGCGAAGCGTTTCATGTCACTGATGGTATCCGGATTGCTCAGTTCCGCTTCGACCTCTTCCCATCGTTCTTTAATAGCTTGTAGTTTTTCTAACATAATTTTACAACCGACAAAGCCTATTTGCTTTGAAGAGTACAAAAGTACTTAAAATTTATATTTCCTCTAGCTTGAAAAGAAGCTTTTTTGCTAATGACTCGATACCGTCTTTAGGCCTACAATGGAAGCGATCAGTGTGAAAATGAAGAAAATGCGCCAGAAATCTGTCGGCTCTTTAAACAATATAATACCCATCAACACCGTACCGACGGCGCCAATGCCTGACCATACGGCATAAGCGGTTCCTAAGGGTAGCGTTTGAGTTGCTTTGATTAAAAGTCCCATGCTGACGCTTACTGCTATTAAAAAAGCGAAATACCAGAGATACATTTCCGTACCGTTCGAGTTTTTTGCTTTACCGATGCAAAAAGTAAATACGACTTCAAATAAACCACCGATAATTAAGATAATCCAATTCATAACGTTTTGTTTTCCACAAAGGTCAATAAATCCCCGTGTAAATATTTTTACAAATGATAAAAAATTAGAGTTTAGCGCGTATTCTACTTAGCGTCACCTGTGATATACCCAAGTACGAAGCGATATAGCCTAATTTTACATGCTGTATAATTTGTGGTGCACGATACAGCAATGCCTTATAACTATCGAGTGCACTGTTAAATAACTTAGACATCAACCGCGATTCAATTTTTAAGGTCTCTAGTTCAACTAATTTCCTTCCCCAGTTGGCGATAGCAATAGATTGATTAAACAGTTGTTGGAGCTTTTGGGTATTGATTTGATATAAAACACAATTTTCTAAACTTTGAATATTTTCGTAGCCTGGACAATTGTGAATATAGCTGTTCAATGAAATTAAAGAGTCGCCTGGGAAAGCAAAATCCAGAATAACTTCTTTTTCTTCTTTATGGTAGAATATACGACAGCAACCGTCTTTAATGAAATATATCGAATTTGATAATCTATTAGCTTCTATGATATAACTGTTTTTTTTTATCGAAACCTCCTGAAAAAGAGAGTAAAGCAGCTGCTGGTCAGTTGGAGGTAAAGGTAGGATATCCTGAATAATTTTTAATGCGTCCATCTTTTTAGTGCTAACGTGTGACCATCCCATACAGCATAAGTATAGTGATTGATCCACTCCCCCAAATTGATGATACGACTATTTTGACCTAAAGGAAGATCGTAAGGAAGATGTCGATGACCAAAGATAAAATAATCATAGTGGTTTGTCCTGAGTATCTCTTTCGCATATTGGATGAGCCACTCCCTATCTTCTCCTAAAAATTCTTCTTCCACGAGATTTGCGGCACGGCTATGTTTTGACCATCTTCGAGCAATACCAATGCCCAGATTAGGATGTAGACGAGCAAATAGCCATTGACAAAAAGGACTGCGGAATATTTTTTTGAGTAGCTTATACGACCTGTCACCATCACCCAATCCATCACCATGGTGAATGTAAAACGACTTGCCTGCAAGAGTGAAAGTCAACTCGTTATCAACGATACGAGCATTCAATTCTTCTTTAAGGTAGCCAAACATCCACATGTCGTGGTTACCCTTGAAAAGGGTGATCTTGATCCCCATGTCGGCCAACTCGGCGAGTTTGCCAAGAAAGCGGATATATCCTTTGGGTACGACAGTAGCATATTCAAACCAGAAATCGAAAATATCTCCCACGAGATATAGCTCGGCAGCATCATTTTTTATAGACTCCAACCATTTGATAACCATCTTTTCACGAAGACCAGATTTGTCGGCAGGAAAAGAACCTAAATGAAAATCCGAAGCAAAATATATTTTATCTCCCATGGCTCAGAATACAAAAGTAGTATAATTATCTCTTAAAATTCATGAAAAAGCCTTACTTTGGCATTTGGTCGAAAAGTTGGGCTATGAATAAAATGCATACAGATATTTATTACGGCGTGCCAGTAGAAGACCCTTATCGTTGGTTAGAAGATGATCAATCTGCTAGGACGAAAACTTGGGTTGTGGAGGAGAATGCCGTTACGGAGGATTATCTATCGCAAATACCCTTTCGGGAAGCGATTCGATCGAGGCTGGAAGAATTATGGAATTATGAACGCCACTCAGCTCCGTTCAAAGAAGGCGAATATATCTATTTTTATAAGAATGACGGATTGCAGAACCAAGCCGTGTTGTATCGAAAGAAGGGAGAACAAGGTAACGAAGAAGTGTTCCTGGATCCCAATAGCTTTTCGGAAGATGGAACAACTTCTTTAGCAGGTGTTTCATTTAGTAAAGACGGCTCACTAGTAGCTTATCAGATTTCAGAAGGAGGTTCTGACTGGCGTAAAGTTATCGTATGGAAGACCGCCGATAAAAGTATGGTGGGAGATGTATTGGTAGATGTTAAATTTAGCCAATTAGCATGGCGGGGAAATGAAGGCTTTTACTACAGTTCATACGACAAGCCGGAGGAAGGTTCTTCTTTGTCTGCGATGACAGATCAGCATAAATTATATTTCCACCGATTATACACGCCCCAGTCTACTGATGATCTGGTTTTTGGAGGAATAAAAATGCCCCGACGGTATATAAATGCTTACCTGACAGAAGATGAACATTTTCTTGTTGTCTCCACAGCCAACACCACTTCGGGAAATGATTTATACATCAGAGACTTAACAGACGCATCTTCTTCCTTTATTACTATAGTAGACAATTTTGAAAAAAATCATGAGATATTGGGCAATGAAGGTTCCCGTTTATTAATATATACAGAATTAGGAGCGCCTAACGGTAAAGTCGTCACTACATCTGTTAAAGATCCCCGCCCGGAAACGTGGAAAGACCTTATTCCCGAGACAGAAGGTGTGCTAAGCCCGTCGTTGGGCGGTGATAAAATCTTTGCATCTTATTTAAAAGATGCGCTTTCTGTTGTAAAGCAATTCGACTTATCTGGACGATTGGAACGGGAGATTGAATTGCCGGGGATAGGTACTGCATCCGGGTTTGGTGCAAAAAAGGAAGAGAAATATTTATATTATACCTTTACGTCATATATTCACCCCGGTACCATGTATAAGTATGATATTGAAACAGGTGAGTCGACGCTTTATAAAAGATCCGGTGTTAAATTTGATCCATCAGGTTATGTGTCCAAACAGATCTTCTATACATCGAAAGATGGTACAAAGATCCCGATGATTATTACCCACAGGAAAGACATCAGACTGGATGGCACTAATCCTACATTGTTATATGGTTATGGAGGTTTTAATATCAGTCTGACTCCATCGTTTAGTATAGCCAATATTATTTTATTAGAACAAGGCGGTATTTACGCCGTAGCGAATATCCGCGGAGGTGGTGAATATGGAGAGACATGGCATATTGCAGGAACAAAAATGAATAAGCAAAATGTTTTTGACGATTTTATCACAGCGGCTGAGTATCTTATCCGGAAGAAGTATACCTCATCAGAAAAATTGGCTATTGCAGGTGGTTCGAATGGAGGCCTCCTTGTAGGAGCATGTATCACGCAACGCCCCGAACTATATAAAGTTGCATTTCCGGCTGTAGGCGTATTAGATATGTTACGTTATCATAAATTTACAGCTGGAGCAGGTTGGTCATTCGATTATGGTACCTCAGAGGAAAGCAAGGAGATGTTTGAATACTTATATAATTATTCACCCTATCACACCTTAAAGCCGGAGACAGCTTATCCGTCAACATTAGTGTTGACGGCTGATCACGATGATCGTGTTGTTCCCGCACATTCTTTTAAGTTTGCTGCTCGCCTCCAAGAATACCATACTGGTGATAATCCTGTACTTATTCGTATCGATACTAAAGCTGGACATGGGGCCGGGAAACCGACTCAGATGGTGATTGCAGAATATACTGACAGGTGGGCCTTTATGTTGCATAATATGGGACTTAAGTATATTGAGAAGAAGTAATAGATAAACAAAAATCCTATTCAAAATGGTCGACAGACTTATACAACACATTAACGGCATTATGCGCCTAACAGAGGATGAAGAGCTGACGGTCAGAGAATTAATCCCTGAAAAAACACTGAAAAGAAAGCAGTTTTTACATCGCGTAGGAGAGGTTGCCCAATATTCAGCTTTTGTCGTGGATGGCTGTTTACGGTCCTACGCCATTGATCAAAATGGATTTGAACACATTTTACAGTTTGCACCGGAAAACTGGTGGATATCTGATATGTATAGTTTTGTTAAAAACCAGCCCAGCGAATTAAATATCGATGCTTTATTGCCTACAAATGTATTACTATTGAGCCGTTCGTGCCAGTTGAGTATCTTTGATCGTATCCCCAAGTTAGAGCGATATTTTCGCATATTGACAGAAAATGCTTTGGCATCCAGTAACCATCGTACAATAGATTACCTCAGCCTGCCAGCCAAAATCAGATATCAGAAATTCTGTACTTTATATCCCAGTCTAATCCACACCATTCCGCAAAAATATATAGCGTCCTATATCGGCATCACCCCCGAATTTCTGAGCAAACTTCGCTCGGAATATTAAGACTCCATTGCTTTTTCTTAAGTTAGGTTAAGAATTGCAAACAGAGAAGCATTTATTTTTGTAGTATAATAAATGGAGGATTTAAAAATGGAAATAGTATTGCATAGAGCAAACACGAGAGGTCATGCTGATCATGGGTGGTTAAAGAGCTTTCATACCTTTAGTTTCGGAAGCTATTTCAACGCAGAACGGATCCAATTTGGTGCATTACGCGTATTGAATGACGACTATGTGGCAGGAGGACAGGGGTTTGGAATGCATCCTCACAACGATATGGAAATCATTTCGATACCATTAGAGGGAACGCTCGTACACCAGGATAGTATGGGTAACAGAGGAACTATCCGGCCGAATGAAATTCAAGTGATGAGTGCAGGGACAGGTGTACATCATAGCGAATTCAATGGAAGCTCAGATCATGCTGTGCGATTTTTACAAATATGGGTGTTGCCTGATGAGCAACAGGTTACGCCACGTTATGATCAGATCACTTTGGACCCTGAAGATAGAAAAAATAAATTCCAGCAGGTTGTTTCTCCAAATCCAGATGATGAGGGGACGTGGATACACCAGCAAGCATGGTTCCATTTGGCAGATCTGAAGGAAGGAATCACCGCCGACTATACGTTGAAAGATTCCACTAACGGCATTTATGTTTTTGTACTGGAGGGAAGTGTCGGCATTGGTGGAGAGGTGCTGGAGCGGAGAGATGCCATCGGAATTACCGGGATTACTGCTGCGAGCTTCCAGGCAGAAACAGCAACTTCATTGTTAGTGATAGAAGTTCCGATGGAGAAGTATTAATTTTGTCACATGTCTGTTTTTTCGCGTAAGCTTATTTTATTATGGGTTCTAATTCATCAATTTTTTATAATAGTTGCTTCAGTACCTATTTCTTCGAACAGCAACTATTTGGAAAAAATAGAGATGGATACGGTAACCCGGCAGGAAAAACCTGATTTATATCGCGAGAAAAAATTTTGGCGGGCAGGGACCGAGTGGTTTTTAGCTCAAGCTATCCCTGCCTCTTTTAATCGGTTTATTACACAGGATCCTTATTCCTACATCACCTTTCCGAATTTTATCGATCACCAACGCATAAGTGCGTGGGACTGGGATGATAATCAGTTCACGACAAATCAGATCGATCATCCTTATCACGGGCAACTGTATTTCAATGCTTTCCGAAGCAATGGTTACAACTTCTATCAGTCCAGCGTGGCGACAGTATTGGGGAGCTATATCTGGGAGACAGCAGGAGAAACACAGCATCCGGCGATCAATGATTTTGTTAATACGACTTTCGGAGGCATCATCCTGGGGGAGATGACACACCGGGTGTCACGAAATATTTTGGCGAGGAACAGAAACGGTCATAATAAAACAGGGAATGAAATTGTCGCCTTTTTAGTCAATCCGGTTAACGGGTTAAACAGGCTGTTGGATGGGAAATGGGGTAAACATATCGACGAGTACTATGCTATCGATTCGTCTGTCATCACAGCAGAATTTGATGCTGGATTTAGACGTTTTGACGCAAGAGAAGGTGATTTTCTACAAAAAGGGAAAAACTCTATTTATAGTCGGCTGCGCTTTAGATACAGCAACGGTGATCACAATTACAAACGACCTTTTGATCAATTTTCTATGAACTTAGAGGTTGGAAGCGGCGATAGTACTTTCATCAATGCGGTTAATGTCCACGCTTTATTGCGAGGTGCAGAATTTTTTAAATCAAAAAGAGGTACCCATTATGGTACATTAAATGCACATTATGACTTTTATAACAACGATGCGTTTTTCTACGGAGCACAAAGTGTAAATTATAACTGGCTTTCAGAATTTAGCTATAAGCGGGAGAACAAGCTAAATCTGAGTGTGGGAGCGGGTGCAGTACTGCTGGCGGCAGTGCCAGATCCTTATCTTTTATTTGGTGACAGTCGTAATTATAACTATGGCTCAGGCGCTTCGTACCGTTTTCGAGGCGAGTTGAGTTTGTTGAATCGATTGCTATTCACAGCGGATTACAACGGAGGGGTTTTCTATACGATAAGTGGTACGGATTCTTATTATGTTCTCCATGCGTTAAGTCTGGAAGCAAGTTTGCGTGTCTTCCGACGTTTCTCACTAAATCTGGCTTCGGGATATTTTGCTTTGAAAGGTGAGTTTGAAGATGAACAATATC
>JBEBVG010000043.1:0-21627 GCA_040392845.1 Sphingobacterium sp.
TTTACTGCCTAATGTTTTTCAAGGAATTAAAAATAACATAATTTAACATATCTCGTTTCTATATACGACGAAAACGAGTATTTATTCCTGAAAATATAAGTAATAAAGAGCGCTTATATAGGTATATATACGGTATTTTTTTTAATTCAGAACGTATAGTCCGTTGGTTTGTTTTTGAATTAGTAGAAAATTAAAACAGTTATGAATAAATTAACATATCTCATAGGCTTCGCTCTTTTATCTGTAGGTATAACCTCATGCAATCAGAACACGCAGGACAAAGGTGCAGGAGCAGAGCCAGGACCGGTTACAGAAGTTGACAAGCAGCGCTATAATTTAAACTCCACTGATGTGAGACTTTACGACTCACCAGACTCTACCCGGATTGATAGTGTAAATAAAGATACCTCCGACAGAAGCAGAGATTAGTGGTTGCGTATTGCATCCGTGAGTTCATCTTTCGTCATGCTGTGCCGGCCTTTGATACCGATTTTTTTGGCTTCCGCGAGGAGTTCATTTTTTGTTCGATCATCCAGGGGTTCACTTTTGCCGCCCTTTTTGCCTGCATCGGGCGTATTTGCAATGCGCGCCGCTTTTTCTTTACTGGCACCTTCCCGGCGCAAAGCCTCATATTTTGCGTCGTCTTTGATTTGTTTTCCCTGATTCTTTGCCATGATCTTAGAATTTAAATTTATACTTATTTCTTTGTCTGAATATTCAAAAATCAGACCGTAACAGCCGGGAGAAACACTTGTTTTGACGGGACATAATACATTGTATAGGGGATTAATACCCACTTTACAGATATTGTGAACAATAGAGCGTTTATAGACGTTCTTTTACCAGATAAATGACAGTTAATAAATCAAATAGTACTATGGAAAAGAACAGCAAACAAGACAAAGCTAGTATGCCTAATAGCCATCTACATGAGTTATTGGTGGATGAATTAAAAGACATGTTAAATGCAGAGCGTCAATTACTCAAAGGGTTGACCAAGTTGTCAAAAGCGACCCAGAATGACGAGTTACGTGCCGCTTTTGAAAAGCACCATGAAGAAACTCAGACCCATATCGACAAGTTGAAGCAAGCTTTTGAGCATCTGCAAATACCTGCACGGGGCAAGAAATGTAAAGCCATGGAAGGCCTGATAAAAGAAGCGGAAGAAATAGAGTCGGATTTCGAAGGAAGCGAAGCCTTGGATGCGGCCTTAATTTCAGCCGCACAAAAAATAGAACATTACGAGATTGCTTCTTATGGCTGTATGGCGACTTATGCGGAGTTGATGCAACATGATGAGGTAGCTCAGATATTACAAGAAATATTAGAGCAAGAAAAAATGACGGACGAGTTGTTAACTAATATTGCAAAGAATAGCGCCAACAAAGGAGAGCAATGATTTAGCTATCTAGTTTGATTTAGTAAGTGAAAGACAGTAAGCAACATCGTTGCTTACTGTTTTTTTTATTCATTAAGGTTATCAAAGAAAGTGGGATTGTCCAGTTTCATGGCGATCCGGTAGGCGGCGTTTACCAGCCCCACATGGCTATAGGTTTGTGGAAAATTACCCCACTGGCTGCCATCCTGATCATCAATATCTTCACTGAAAAGCATCAAATGGTTGCCGAAGGACAGCAATTGTCTGAAAACATCCTGAGCTTCGTCAAGCCGGCCTACACAGGCCAAAGCTTCCACATACCAGAAAGCACATACCAAAAACGTCGACTTAGGCTTACCAAAATCGTCTTTATGCAAATATCTGTAGAATAAGCCGTGTTCTCCTTTGAGTTCCTTCTCCAAGGCCTCCAGATGCCGTTGTGCTTTTTCGGAGGTAGGGTCGAGGTACTTCATCATGATCAGCTGTAGGGTAGAAGCATCCAGATTTTGGCCACCCGTAGCATTGGTATAGACTTCCCTTTCACTATCATAACAGCTTTCGATATGCTGCGCAGCCTGTTCACGAAGACGTAGTGCCTGTTCTTCGATCTCCGTAAGACCATATTGCTTGGCGATTTTAAGTGCCGCTGAAGCACCGGCCCATTGAAACAGATTGGAGTAACAATGCCTGTTTTCGAAATTCCGGAATTCCCAGATTCCCGCATCTTTTTCATCAATGGTCAACGTGATCTTATTCAGGATAAATGTCGTCCATTCTTTCGCCGAGGCGATATTCTGGTATCGGAATCTATAGTCTGTAAATAAGGGGAGGAGGGCAATCATGGCCTGGCCATATACATCATTTTGTATATGTTCGTAAGCCTGGTTTCCGACCCGTATCGGTTGGTTGCCCTGGTAACCCTGGAGGTAATCCAATATTTTTTCGGTCAGCCTGGCCTGTCCCATGATCCCATATAGCGGCTGCAATCTCCCGGAGTCTGACTGTGTGATATTGGCGATATACGAAGCATATTTTTCCATCTCCTCAAAGTGACCTATATGGCTCAATGCTGTCAGCACATAATAGCTGTCCCGTACCCAACAGAACCGATAGTCCCAATTTCGTCCTGAGCCTGGGTATTCCGGCAAACTCGTTGTACTTGCGGCGATAATCGCTCCGGTATCTTCATACTGATGCAATTTGAGCACCAGTGCAGATCGTATCACTTCTTTCTGGTAGAAAGCAGGGATGGAGGCATTTTTAACCCATTTGTTCCAGTACAATTTGGTGCGTACCAGGAAATCTTCTGCAGTACGCGCTATAGGCGCTTCAAAGGAGCTACCAAATGTCAGTATCAGGTAGACCGGCTCGCTCAGTAGATAACTGAAATTATCGAAAAAATGACTTATCGGCATGTTTGTAATAAGTCGCATTTTGATGTGCGTACCTTCAAATTGTATATGGTTGCTTCCCCGGTTTTTGGCAAGACGTTGCTTGCCATACTGATAAGTAGGTGTGCAGGTTACCCGTATCTTCGGGTGTCCCGACAAGGGTTCTATTTTCCGGATGAGCATCAGGGGCTTGTAATAGCGTTCGTATTGTTCAAAGCGGGGTGCGAAATCGGTAATCAGGTAGCTGCCATCCTGCGCTTCGATCTTTGTACATAAAATATTGCTGTTTTCGATATAATATTGCTTCGATTGTTGAATTTCTCCTTGCGGGAGAATGCTGAACTCACCTCCTTTTTCATCATCGAGAAGGCCGCCAAAGACAAAAGAGTCTTCAAAAGAAGGCCAGCAAAGCCAGTTGACATTACTATTTTTTTCAATATGGGCGATGTAGGCACAGTTGCCTATAATTCCGCTGTCGTAGGTATGTTTCCTTGTACTCATTATTTCTTTTCGGATTGCTGTTGTACAAAATAGTCAATTAAGTCGACGGCATCTTCCTGTGTTTCCACATAATATTTTGCTGCCGAATTTTTATTGCCGACCTTAACGGTGACGGCTGTGTCGGGCAACTCATAGAACATGTCTTCGTCCGTCGAATCGTCGCCGATGGCAAATATAAAATCCGGGTTAAAGTGCCGGACAATATCTATCGCCGCTTTTCCTTTATTTAAGGCATTGCTTTTGATTTCAATAACCTTATCCCCATTCAGCAGCTGGAGATTGTATTGCGGCAGCAGATACCTCAGGCTTTCAATAAGCTCCTGCGAACGCATTTGCCCGAGGCCCGTTTGTACCCTACGGTAATGCCAGGCCAGTGAATAGCTTTTTTCTTCGATCAGGGCGCCAGGTGTCAGGTTAACAAATTTGTCCATGATACGTTTCACGGGAGTTTTCCACCGTGTCGACAGCTGATGTTTGCTATCCCATTGATGCGCAGGATAATTGCTCCAGGCCCCATGTTCCGCCACGAGGAAATAAGAGTCGACATCAAACCACTGGCTCAGTGATGGATACGATCGTCCGCTGATGATCACGACCTGGTTGGCCGAAGGTTTTTGTAATGCATCGATCAGCTTATAGATTTTCTCCGTTGGCCGTGCTGTATCTGCATCTTTTTTAAAGCCGACGAGGGTACCGTCATAATCCAGGAAAAATAGACGCTTCTGACTTGCTTCGTACTGCTGTACCAGCCTGTCCCGAAGCTCCGGGTGGATTTTGCGGGAGATACGTTTGTTTTGAATATTCTTAATTTCACGAAGGCGGAGGAAAAAGATCTTTACCCAATGATAGATATTAAACTTTTTGACGATCTCCACATTTTTTTCCATTCGTTTCCGTTGCTCTTCCCGAGGCATATGAATAGCCAGGTGAATAGCATGTGTAATATCATCAATAGCATTGGGGTTGATGAGTATACTATCCGTCAACTCTTTGGCGGCACCAGCGAGCTCGCTCAGGATCAAAACACCATTTCGGCTTTGGGCCTTACTGGCAACATATTCCTTGCAGACCAGGTTCATGCCATCCCGCAATGATGTCACCAGGCAGATATCGGCAGCGACATATAATGCCGCGAGATCTTCAATGGGCAGAGAGTTATAAAAATAAGCTATCGGCGTCCACTCATTGAAGCCATAGACTGCATTGATGTGCCCGACCATGCGGTCTACCTCATCCAGCAAAGCTTTGTATTGAGGTACCGTATCCCGCGAGGGAACTACCAGCATGTATAACACCACTTTATCCCGCAGCTCGGGGTAAAGTTGCAACAGGTTTTCATAGGCTTGCAATCTTTCGATGATGCCTTTGCTGTAGTCCAGGCGATCAATAGATAAGATGATCTTCCGGTTTTGAAAATGTTCTTTTAGCAAGGCCGACTTTTCAAGGATCAGAGGATCTTGCGCGAGTATATCAAATTTATCGAAGTCAATTCCCATCGGGAATACCTCAATAAAAATCTGGCGGTCACGAACCTGTACACTGTTATTGGTATGGGACAGCCCTAAGATATTAATGCAGGCATTCATAAAATGCTGTGCGTCATTATAGGTATGAAAGGCGACCAGATCCGCGCCCAGAAGTCCCTCTAGTAGTTCATCCCGCCAGGGGATAGACCGGAAGATTTCATCAGCCGGAAAAGGGATATGTTGAAAATAGCCAATGGAGATCAACTCGTGCTGCTGGCGTATCAACTGCGGAAGTAGCATAAGCTGATAATCATGAATCCAGATTTCGTCTTTCAATGTAAGATTTAAACGCAGTGCCGCCTCACAAAAGATTTTATTGACTTGTTTATACATCATCCAATACTCCTTATTGAAAACAGCATAGGACAAGATATAATGGAATATAGGCCATAAGATCTCATTGGAGAACCCCTCATAGTATCCCTGCAATTCTTCTTCACTGAGGAAGACAGGTATGAGGTTTAATTTGGCCAGTTCACCGGTGATAAAAGTCTTCTCCTCCTCGTTCTCCGGAATATATCCCGGCCATCCAATCCACACATTTTCTTTTTGTTTGTAAATAGAGCCAAGCCCGGTAGCCAGTCCACCTTCGCTAGGCATGAAGTGTAATACACCGTCACGCTTTTCAATACGCACGGGAAGTCGGTTTGAAATAATAATAGTTCTTTTTTTTGACATTTTAAATTTTAGTAACAGATTATAGGCTGGCAGCATAGGCTGCTCCTATTAATAACCTGTTTAGCCGCTAATAGTTTTTTTTAATTCAAAAAGCATGCACACCGGACCTATTTCATCGTATAAATACGGTATAATAGCTGTTAACTTACGTATAACTTTTTTAGGTACTGTTTGTTATACTCTACATACCAAAAAAAAGAGTGCTATGGAAATGGAAAATCAGGGAAACCCTATAACAGGATACCCGACACCACCTTTTAAAAAGCAAGATCAGGAAGTTCCGGGCGTTGAGCGTCGTTTACAACCCCAGGCCGATCATGGCGAAGATTCATACAAGGGAAACAATCTGCTTACGGATAAAGCCGTTATTATCACCGGTGGCGATTCGGGTATAGGAAAGGCCATTGCTATTGCTATGGCAAGAGAAGGCGCTGATATTGTTATTGCCTACAAAGACAAAGTCGAAGATGAAGATGCGGAAGATACACTTCGCTGGGTGGAAAAAGCCGGTAGAAGAGGCGTATTGGTACGCGGCGACATACGGGACGAAGACCATTGCAAAACTATTGTGCAGCGATGTGTGGACCACTTTGGCAAAGTAGATATCCTCATCAATAACGCGGCATATCAAATGACCTATCAACATGTCGAAGAGATCAGTGCCGAGGAGTGGAATAAGACATTCGAAACGAATATGAGTGCGATGTTCTATATGGTGAAACATGCCAAGTCCCATATCCCGGCAGGTGGATCTATTATCAATACAACCTCTGTCAATGCCTATGACCCTAACCCGACATTACTTCCTTATGCGGCGTCTAAAGGTGCTATTCAAAATTTTACAGCCAGTCTTGCGCAACTGTTCCTGCAGGATGGATCCGGTATTCGGGTCAATGCCGTAGCACCGGGGCCGGTATGGACCCCTTTAATCCCGAGCACCATTCCCGATCATGAAAAATTCGGTGCTAACACACCTATGGGCAGGCCTGGGCAACCTATTGAGATAGCACCCATTTACGTATTTCTGGCTACACCTGCTGCCTCCTATATATCCGGGGCAACGATTCCGGCTACCGGAGGACGGGTGACTATTTAAAGATAAGCGTATATGTTACGTTACTAACAGGTATAAACCGCAAAACGAAAATGCAATATTGAGTATAAACCGCTCGATATTAGGTTTGATTTTTGTATGTATATGCTGATCTCAATATATAACGCCTAATTTTTTAACGCAATAAGAAATATGTTTGATGGAAGAAAAGAATCAACACACCGTAGCGGTCGATAAATTTGGAAGCGTGCAAGTATTAGGCGACTATACACAAAGAGATTACAAATGGAACAGGCTCTTCTCCAAAAAAAACTCGTTAGGTAATATTACGATCAATCCGGATTTTTCCATATTGGAAACTAATGGTACGATCGGCAGACTCTTTGGTCACGCCAAGGACAACGCTCTATTGGGGAAATCCCTTTTCGACCTATTTTTAAAGAACGAAAGGGATCGCATAACACATTTTATGCAGCAAATCGGTTTCGATAAATGGAGCATCCTATCCTATATACAGCTCCGACAGGAGGGGTATAAGTCACGTTGGGTTTCTCTATACACCAAAAAATGGAAGAAAAAGACCGAAAACCGGTATACCATTGTTTTCTCGAATACCCGGGATCTGGAAATTAATCCCATTACCGAAGAAGATAAGAATATCTATACCTGCGTATTCAGGACATATGAAGACGTATTGGAAAAGACGGGAGCAAGATTGCGTAATAGCGTTGCGCAGGATCTGTTTGGCATCCGGATGAATTTGCAACATTTTATGTTGATGCATGGCCATGAGGACAGAATATCACCGATAAAGCAAACACTCCGCGATGTTATCTACAACCTTTCAGATGTAGCGAATGATTTACATCCGACCGTACTATTGAATACAGGTTTTTCGGCAGCAATAGAAGAGCTGATTTTTCGTTTTAGAAAGGGGATTGCAATGAAATATAAGATCGATCCGAAAATAAGTACCAAGAGCCCGGGTTTCCAGCTCACCTGTTTTCGTATTATACAGGATATATTTCACAAAGACTTAATACAGAAGTATTCGGATGAGATGTATTTGCGGTTATTAATAAAAAATAGAATGGTATGTCTTTTGCTGGACGGCTTTTTGGCACCACATTTGGACAAAGTAGAGACATATGTAGCCTATTCGGACCTATTTTTTGTCATAAGCAACAGGATAGCGATTTATTCCGGTTCCGTAGATATCAAAAATAAAAAAGGAAGCAATCAATTGATCATAAAAATGTATATTTAAAGCACCTATGATAAATATAATTTTGGCTGAAGACCATCTGGTAGTCCGAAACGGCATTAAGATGTTATTGGATACCCAAGAGAATATGCGTGTGATCGCTGAGGCAAACAACGGAAATGAAGTCATTAATTTATTGGACAAAGGCGTTTTACCGGATATTATTATGACCGATATCGGGATGCCCGGTATGGATGGTATAACGCTTGTTGAAACGCTTTCCGAACGTTTTCCTTCCATTAAAGTTATTATTCTCTCCATGCTGAACAACAGCCAGGACGTGGCGCAGGTATTTGCGAAAGGAGCAAAGGGATACCTGGTCAAAAATGTCAGCTATGGTGAGTTATTGTTTGCTATTGAGCATGTTTACAAAGGCGGAAGGTACCTGTGCGAAGAAATATCGATGCTTTTGTTGGAGAAGATCAACAAACAACCCGACATGGTCCAATTGAGTGAGAAGGTCATGGAGGATATCGAGATCAGCGAGCGCGAATTGGAGGTACTTCAACTTATCGGTGAAGGATATACCAACCTGGAGATTGCAGACCGCCTGTTTCTGAGCAAACGTACCGTAGAAGGACACCGGCAAAAGCTGATTGATAAAACGGGAACAAAAAACTCGGCTGCATTGGTGAAATTTGCAATAAAGAACGGATTGATAAGCTGAGTTGAAGTAAGTAATTATACGGGTAGTATGCCGTATTAGTGCTTAAAGAGACATAAATACGTCTTTTAGCAAATTGAAAAACGTATCTCCCTGTCATTTGTTTAAATCATAAAGGTCCTATGTTTACCAAAGCTAACAATGTGGCTTATGATGAAACGAAATGCAATTGGGGTGATCGTAATTTTTTGTCTGTTTGCTTGTTCTGCACGTGTTGATGTACAAGCATCCAGGGAAGAAGAGGCGTATTTTAAAGAAGTCGTAAAAAGACGGATTCAGGGGCGTTCTTTAATAGACTATGGCTTATACTTTTCGAAGGATGACTCGTGTCAAAAGGTATATAGTGCCATGGCAAAATACTATGACCGTACGGATTGCTTTTTCGTGACATTATTGGAAGACTATCCGGCGCTCGCCGGCGTAGGAGATGACATGACCTTGAATTACGTCGATATCAGTGATGTAGAACTGGTCGACATTTTAGCCTCCCATGTTTATGCGACGTTGCAGCTTTATCGGGGAGGAGTCATGAAGAATATACATGAAGAATATAAAAAGAACCTGCTGGAGCTCATGCCTGCACTCGTCGCACAGCATGAAGATCTGAAAGTGCTTCAGCACCTGTCGGAAGCAAATACATACGTGGATGTAAAATAAGATCTATGAAAGTCGATTACAAAAGGCTCAACAGTATTGCTGATTTTCTAAAAAGAAACGGGCTAAAGCTTGCACTTGTTGAAAGTATGACTGCCGGATATTTTAGTACCGTATGGAGCTTACAGGTCGAAGCAGGTGACTTTCTCGAAGGAGCCATCGTGGCCTTCAGTCGAGAAGTGAAGGAGACACTTTTGAAAGTACCCGCGTCGCTTATAGAAATGTATACTACCGAGTCGTTGATCGTCACCGAGAGTATGGTGATGAAGCTCCGCGAACTGATTAAGGCCGATGTATACGTGGGAATTACAGGACTTGCCTATGAAGGAGATCACATCCATCCTACAGCCGAGGCAGGTGATGTTTTTCTGGTCCTTTATTACAATGAGCAGACATTATATATCCCTATCAAGGCGAAGTATAATAATGCCGCTGAGGTTTACATGTCAGCTTTCAACCAATCGTTGCAATACATGGAAGAATTTCTCCATAATCATTCACTTTATAAATCAAATAGCTATGAAAACGAACTTTGAAGACGAAGAAGAAAAAGTCCCTCAGGTTGTCAAGGACGAACCCAATGATAAACCCGCCGGGCGGGGCATTATGTGGGCAATTCTTATTGCTATCGTTATATTGACGTTGATCTATATGATTTTCTTCAAGGAAAGCATTAAAACTTTTTAATCGCACTTTTTTTAAATACGAAGTGATGTATAATAAGGCCTGGCAGATTTTCAAATCTGTCAGGCCTTTATTGTTTAAGTTTTAGCTAAATATTCGTTATCTTTATATATATTTTCATGCGACATGACTATAATTGTTAAAAAAGAAACCAGTAAAAAGGAGATAACAACTATACTGAGACAGTTCAAAAAGAAAGTGCCGGAAAAGAATCTACGCTCTGTGTATGGTATCTTTCCGATACAAGGCGATGCTGTTGTTATACAAAAAGCATTTAGAAATGAATGGGATTGATTTTTTGGCTGACCCCAATTTCCTTATTTTTGTTTCGCAGAAGAATCCAATTATAGAACCGTTTTTAGATTACCGTATTGGGATTTCATCTATAACCGAAATGGAGCTGTTGGGCGTTTTCAGTATATCAAAAGTACAAAAATCAGCGATGTCAAATTTTGAAGTTCCTGTTTAAGTGTTATTCATAATATTCTTTTGTAGAAAGAATATTGACGATGTTATTTCCTATTTCATAAACCAATCGGTGTTCTCTGTTTATATGTTCCGAAGGCCGTAATTTCGAATATTCCATCGGTTCCTTCCGCACCGTTGCCGTTTTGTACATTGACCACGCGAGGTACATCGTATAATCATTTCTTAAGCGGATGGAATTTAAGGTTTCCAACGAAGTACGCCCACCGGTGTCGGTGCACGATTGGCCTTACCTTCACCGTCAACCTGTTCCACCTCCTGTAGATAGAGGTCAAGCTGTTGTGTTCGTTGCCACAGTCCGCTATCGTAAGCAGGCTCCCATTCGCCGACATGACCTGCATAGATGTCATGCACGGACCAGGTATTATTTGTGAGATCTTCGGATACAGCGAGAGATACACGGTTATCCCGCTCGATGTCGCGGAACACAATGCCCACCTGTGTATTCTTTCCTTGTTGCCACGCTACTATTTGAGGCCGTGATATCGGGATGCGTTTGGTACCACCACCACTTAAACTAAACGCTTGTGTGCGAAAACCAAGGTCTTTGACCTGCCAGCCGTCTTTGTCGAGATAGATGACATGATACTGGGGTACCTTGCTCTGCTCGCTGCGCCAATAGGACGCAATGTAGGGGATGCCTTTTTTATCCACATACATGGCCGTTTGATTGATCAGTTCATGATTTTGTGGAATGTGGGCAATATATTCTGCATTGGAAGCATTTATAGGCAAGGTGTATTTCTCTCCGGTGGATTTGACCCATGTCCTGCCACCGTCATCTGAACGGGCATAGCACATATCGTGATTGCTGGCTACATTAGGTGATTCGCGCCATACCCAGGAAATATGGATACTTCCTTTATGATCTACAAAAGCCTGCCAATAAGCATTACGTTGCTTTTCGCCGTCGATCAGCCCGTCTTGCATATCCTGCCAGGTTTGTGCCCTGACGTTGTAACTTTTGATCATCAGGTTGCCGTTGCCGGAACCACCATCCCGGTACATGAAAACCAGGTTGCCATCGGGCATATAATAAAATTCCGGGTAGGTCACCCGGTTTTCTTTGTGGCCCGTCATGGCAAGTTTATCTCCCAGTTTTAAGGAGCCTGGAGCCTTGGTTCTGGCGTAATTGAGCCCTACATTGTGATGTCCCCAGGCAACATGCAGATACCCTTTGCCGTCAAGCATAATGCTTATGGACTTGTGTGCATCGCCTACATTGACCTTGTATGGTGTTTTTTGAATTTTCCACTTGTCCGATTTGATTTTCCGTTTTCCAATCATCAGGTAGCCATCGGCATCGTAATAACTGATGTACTGGTATTTTTTATTGGATACCAATGCATTTTTTCGGAATACGACAGCGTTAATGGAATTGTTGCTCCAGGCATTTTGCCCAAGCCATGATACCGTAGTATCTATGTTTGCAAGATGCTCTGTCTGTATAGGGTTAGACTGCGCTGGACCAATGCAGGATAATAATAAGAGTAAAATAGTAGTTTTTAGTTTCATATTGATGGTTTATTCCTATTTTCCCGGATATAATACAATGTTACGCAATAAAGCTAAATTGAATGAAGGGCATATCGGTATAAAATGAGGGCTATAACTTCCTTTTTAGTCTATATATAACCAGGCAATACACAGAAAACGTGGTTAATTTTCCAGATATAAGAAATCGCAGTTCTATACATTGATACGATAATACAAAAAAATGAGACAATTTAACGGCTTATTGGACTGTTTTTTATCTAAAATTGCATTAGTGATTGGCTGTTGAAGAATACGACTGATTGAAAAGGAATAGCCTTCACTATATAAATCTGAGTATTGTATTTTTTTAACCAATAAACAATTATGAAAATGAGATACATCATGGAAATTATTGAGCGACGTCTGCGTCGGATGCTTTTACCTCTATATAACAGCTAAATTGCCAGTTCTAATTAATTGTTTTGTAGTAGTTTAGCTATCAAGATAATTCAAGAATTAGTTTTTTACGATAAGCCTATAGTATGAGTAATAATAAAACACAAAATTACCCCGACGTTCGTTGGATGATAAACACGTATAGAAATGAAAACTAAAACCAAAATTAAATCGAGGTGTTGGCCAATCCAAGGGATAATGGTGGCACTGATTATGCTCTGTTTTGTGCAGTGTAAAGAAGAGAATAGTGAAGTTCAGGCTGTTGATTATGACGCTTCAAGGCCGGTATCGGTGACGGATTTCATTCCAAAGAAAGGTGGTTCCGGTAGTAATCTGGTCATTTATGGTGATAATTTTGGTAACGACTTGTCCCGCATAAAAGTGACCATTGGTGGCAAGGTCGCCAAAGTTGTTAGTGTTAAAGGTAATGTCTTATACTGTATTGTGCCGGCAGAGGCATTTGATGGCGATATACAGGTATATGTGTTGGATGAGTCGGGTGAAGAGGAACTGGCACATGGCGACGCTGAGGAAGTTTTTGTTTACGAAAAAAAATGGATCGTCTCGGACTTGGTGGGTACGTACTACGAGGTTGGCAGCCAGTTTGAGGAAAAAGAGGGGCCATTTGGTGACTGTGGTGCGTTCAAGGAAATGACTTGGTTTTCCTTTGACCCGAAGGATCCTAACCAACTGTATGTAGCGGCCGAAAGTAATTCTGCACGTAGGTTCGATCTGGAGGAGAAATATGCATATTACTTCAAGACTCAGGGTGTTGGTCGAAAAAGTGTCATCACCTGGAGGCTTGATGGTGATCAGGATCTGGTAACGGCAGAAAACCATGCGTCTGACACGAAAAATGCATTTTATGTATTTTCGCGATCGTCCAATTTCACGTCAAGCCAAGTCGTTAATAGGGTAGCAAGAGGGGTCAACGGTGCCGCGGTTCATCCCATAAATGGCGAACTGTATTACTCCATCTTCCGGGCCGGAGAAATATGGCGTTATGATTTCGTAACCGGTGAAAGCAAGCTGGCTTTTGCCAATCCTTTTCCATCGACAGCGGTTTTCATTGTCATCCATCCTTCAGGAGAATATGCATACTTCACGAATTATGAAAATCATTATATACTACGTAGTGATTATGACCCTGTTGCCAAAATCTTCAAGAGACCGTATCCCATTGCAGGCTCAGCTAAGAGTGAAGGTTATGTGGATGGCGTAGGTACCAATGCCCGATTGAAAAGTCCTGCACAGGGTGTATTTGTCAAGAATCCGGATTATGAGGAGCTGGGCGGAGAACAGTATGATTATTATTTCTGTGATCAGTACAATCATTGTATCCGTAAACTTACCTCACAAGGTCGGGTAAGTACCTTTGCCGGGCGCGGCAATAATGGTGCAGAAGGCTATGCCAACGGCGACCTGCGTCTGGAGGCACGGTTCAACGGACCTAAAGCTATTGCCTATGATGAGGTTCGGAAATGTTTTTATGTGGGTGATAAAAATAACTGGATCATCCGTAAAATAGCAAGAGAGGGAGAATAAAAGAACCAATTTAATAACAAAAAATAATGAAGAAACTTGTAGTATTTATAGGGCTTGCTTTGTCGGCTGCGAGCTATCAACATGCTCGTGCACAGGAAGCTGAACAACAAGTCGTACAAGAGGAAGTAACTATTTCCGGTATCGTCACGGATCTGAACAACGAGCCTCTTCCCGGGGTGAGTGTGTCGATCCTGAATGTGCCCGGATTAGGGGCAAGGACGGATAATGCCGGAAAGTACAGTATTAAAGTCCAACGTTTTCAGACACTTGTTTTTACCTCTGTGGGGTATGATAAGCAGGAGATCCTCCTGAATGCGCAAAAGGAAATCAATGTCACGATGAATGAGTCAGGCTCTGCTGTAATCGATCAGGTGGTGGTGACGGCGACGGGTAACCAGCGGCGGATAGCTGTCACCGGTGCGATCACGACGGTGGATGTGGAGCGGTTAAAATCCAACCCTTCATCTTCTATGGCCGATGCACTTGCCGGACAGGTACCGGGTATACTGGCTATGCAGACATCCGGCAGGCCGGGGGAGGTATCCGAGTTCTGGATACGTGGTATATCTACGTTCGGAGCGAGCAACTCTGCTCTGATATTGGTGGATGGTTTTGAGCGGGATATGAATGAGATCAATGTCGAAGATGTGGAATCCTTTACCGTATTAAAAGATGCTTCGGCCACAGCGATATACGGTAGCCGGGGAGCGAATGGTGTCGTACTGATTAATACGAAGCGTGGTAAAGAAGGAAAAATCAACATCAACGCCAAGGTCGAAGGTTTTCGCAGCTCTTTTACCCAACTGCCAAAATTTGCAGATGGGTATACCTATGCCTCTATGGCCAACGAGGCTAAGACCACCCGTAATCAGGCACCCTTATATTCAGAAGCGGAATTAGATATTCTCCGTTTGGGACTGGATCCGGATCTGCTGCCGAATGTGGATTGGATGGACATATTGCTACGGGATGCGACTTACAGTAAACGTAGCCAGTTGAGCCTGAGTGGCGGAGGCAGGACAGCACGCTATTATGTGGGTGGATCCTATCACGACCAGCAGGGGATGTACAAAGTGGATAACGCTCTTCAGGATTACAATACCAATAGCAATTACAGGAGATATACCTACCGGATGAATGTGGACATGGACATCACAAAGACCACGCTATTGCGGGCAGGCATATCCGGCTCGCTACGTAAAGAGAATGACCCCGGTGTGGGGACTAAAGCTATATGGACATCGCTGATGGGCTATAATCCGGTTATGATGCCATTAACCTATTCAGACGGACGTATTCCGTCGTGGACAGGGAATGACGATAACCTGAATCCCTGGGTACAGGGAACGATGACGGGATATCGGGAAAACTGGGACAACAATATACAAACTACGCTGAACTTGGAGCAGAAGTTAGACTTCATTACCTCTGGGTTACGCTTTGTTGGTCGCTTTGGTTACGATACCAAAAACTGGAACTCTATATACCGTATCAAGCGGCCGGAAACCTGGCGTATCGAGCGATTCCGTAACCAGGGAGAGCTCGTTTTTTCGCGTACAGCCGAAGAAAAGAAAATGACGCAGTCTTCCGAGTCTGAAGGTACACGGAGAGATTTCTTTGAGTGGGACCTGTTATATAATAAGGGTTTGGGTAAGCATCATTTGGGTGCAGTAGCCAAATATATGCAATCGTCTGAGGTCTTTACACAGGGACTGGGTACAGAGCTCAAAAACGGTATTGCTAAGCGGATACAGGGATTATCCGGACGTGTGAGCTACAATTTCGGTAGTCGTTATTTTGCTGACTTCAACTTCGGCTACACCGGATCGGAAAATTTTCATAAAGACCACCGCTATGGTTTCTTTCCGGCCTTTTCGGCAGCATGGAACGTCGCGGAAGAATCTTTTTTGAAAGACGCCGAATGGGTGAATATGTTCAAGATACGCTATTCACACGGTAAGACAGGTAATGACAGGCTGGGTGACAATCGCTTTCCTTACCTGTATACAATGGATCAGATGTCCGATGGAGGATATCAGTTTGGTGATTATCAATCGTCTAACTCCTGGACAGGTATACGGTATAAGTACATATCATCACCTGATGTTTCCTGGGAAGTTGCTACCAAAAAAGATCTTGGATTTGATTTTTCGTTCCTGAATGATAAAATTTCAGGGGTAATCGACCTTTTTGACGAACGTAGGGATGGCATTTACATGCGGCGTGATTATTTGCCTACGTATGTAGGGTTGGATAGTGAGAAAGTCAGGGTAAATAATAAGGATGAGTATCACCGTTATCCCTGGGCCAATGTGGGTATTGTGAAATCCAGAGGATTTGACGGTAACCTGGATATCAAGCAAAAGTTCAATACAGTGGATATGACCTTTCGTGGAAATATTACATACAGTAAAAACGAAATATTGGAAAGGGATGAACAGAATACGATTTATGATTACGGTTTAGAAAAAGGTCATCGGGTCGATCAGGCGAGAGGTCTTATATCCTTAGGCCTGTTCAAGGATTATGACGATATTCGTAACAGTCCGACACAAACTTTTGGGGAGGTGATGCCTGGTGATATCAAGTACAAGGATGTTAATGGTGATGGTATTGTGAATGATGCGGATAGGGTAGCAATCGGGGCGACCAGGAGGCCTAACCTGATCTATGGCTTTGGTCTATCGGCTAGTTGGAAAGGTATCGATGTCAATGTGTTGTTTCAGGGAGCAGGCAAATCGACCTACTTTATCAATGGTTCTACGGTTTACATGTTTCAGGGAGGAGATGGCTGGGGAAATGTCCTCACAGATCTGGCTAACAGTAACCGATGGATATTGGGTGAAAATGAAGATCCTAATGCTGAATATCCTCGCCTGACCTATGGTAACAATGCGAACAATAACCGAGCCTCGTCATTCTGGCTTCGGAATGGGGCATATATGCGACTTAAAAATATAGATATCGGGTATTCGTTGCCCAAACATCTGGTAAACAGGGCCAGATTAAACAATGTACGTCTGTTTTTTGTGGGAACAAATCTGCTGACCTTTTCCAAATTCAAGCTTTGGGATCCTGAAATGGGAAATCCGGATGGAAAAGTGTATGGGCTGAGTAAGACATTGTCATTAGGTTTATCTGTTAATCTATAAGGAATTACGAAATATGAAAAGAATAGCTGTAATCTTGTCCGCGATCGGATTAATAACGATCATAGGCGGATGTAAGAAATACTTAGACTCTGATTATCTGTTTGATGAAGAGATGACAATCGAGAGTGTGTTTACTAATAGGGACTATACCGAACGTTGGTTGGCTCGGGCCTACAATTACCTAGGCACTAATGCTATGCAGGATGTTAGTAGTAAGAAGTCCGTTATGTTCAACTTTGCCGATGATATGTATTATGGAGATGAAAACGAGGAATATGCTCGTTGGAAAAGAGGGCAATATACTGAGAACGGTTTGAGTGGTGAAAGCCTGGGCATATGGAAAACAGGGTACGAAGGTATTCGACAAACTTCTACCTTTCTGAACAATATTCACATGAATGAGGAGATCTCGGACTATGAAAAGGAGGATATGAAGGCACAAGCCAAGTTTTTAAGGGCTTATTTTTATTGGGTACTGATGCGTAACTACGGCCCGGTGCCTATCCTGCCAAACGAAGGGCTAGACTATACAAAGAGCTATAGTGACCTTGCTCTGCCGCGCAATAGCTACGACGAATGTACAGACTATCTGGCTGCGGAACTTGCTGACGCCGCGCTGGCGTTACCTTCATTCCGGGGCAATTCTCATCTGGCGCGCCCTACTCGTGGCGCTGCACTAGCACTTCGTGCCCGTGTACTCCTGTTTGCGGCAAGTCCATTGTTCAATGGCAAAGCTCCGGCGGAGGTTGCTACGGCGCTTGTCGATGACAAAGGAAGACGTCTCCTGTCGGACACTTACGACGAATCCAAATGGGCTAAAGCTGCCGCTGCCGCCAAAGATGTGATCGACTTAGGACGCTATCAGTTGTATGTGGCGTACCGTAGAGAAACCGCCGCCAGTCCGGGTTATCCTGCCACAGTGACCCCACCTTACAATGCAGATTTTTCAAATAAAAACTGGCCGTTTGGTTGGCGGGATATTGATCCGTATGAGTCGTATCGGGCGCTGTTCAACGGGGATGTGCCGGCTTTCCAGAATCAGGAGCTGATCTTTACTCGTGGTCAAAATCAAGGTGACGAAAATATACGTGTCATGGTACTGCACCAGCTGCCCCGATCAGAGGCAAGAGGTTACAATTCGCACGGTATGACCCAAAAACAGGTGGATGCTTATTACATGAACGATGGTAGCGATGTGCCGGGGATGAACAGCATGTACCAGAGCCAACCGGGCTACGCCGGTCGTTACAATACGTTACCTCGGCCATCTGGTGTGGTTGCAGCTGGCGAAGAAAGCGATTATCCGGAGCTGGGGTATAAAGGCGAAAAGGTACATAAGCAATATGTACGTCGTGAACCCCGATTTTACGCCTCTGTAGCTTATAACGGATCTGTGTGGCACCTGGACAATGGTACTTTGCCGGAAGATGTTGCTAATAAAAATAAGCAGGTATTTTATTATTTTGATAATGTTAATGGGTATAGGACAGGAACAACATACTGGTTGCGTACGGGTATTGGTATTAAAAAATATGTACATCCGAACGATACACGCACAATATCCACCAATACCGGCTATGATCTGACGAATATAGAACCAAAGGTGGATCCGGCAATCCGTTATGCCGAGGTGCTGCTGATCTATGCAGAGGCTTTGAACGAACTGACCGGCAGCCACAGCATTCCCTCGTATGACGGTAGCAAAACGCATACTATCATGCGAAATGTACAGGAGATGCAACAGGGAATACAGCCTATCCGTATCCGTGCAGGATTACCGGATTATGGTACAGATGTGTATAGTGATCCTGATAAATTTCGTGTTAGTCTGAAACGTGAGCGCCAGATTGAGCTCTTTGCCGAAGGACATCGTCATTATGACCTGCGTCGTTGGACAGATGCACCTGTCGAAGAGGCTGCACCCATATATGGATGTAACGTATTGTTGACCTCGGATAAACCCGATTACTTCCATACCCCGGTTGTAGTGCCATCCCTACCGACTGTTTTTTCACTGAAGCGATGGTTTTGGCCAATCCATTGGGATGAGCTGCGGAGTAATAAAGCGCTGACACAAAACCCGGGGTGGACTATGCCTGAATAATAAACTATAAGTTCAAGAATTATGAAATATATATATATACTGTTTTTAGCAGCGACAACCGGAATTTTTGGTTTATCGTCCTGCAACAACGAATGGGAAGACGAACAATATGAGCAATTAGTGTCTTTTAAAGCCCCACCAAATACTGAAGGAGTCAGCTGGACGTACGTCCGCTATAAGCCGGAAGGTAAGGTAACATTCAATCTTCCTCTGCTGATCAGTGGATCTACACCCAATACCGAAGATCGTACCGTGCGTATCGGATTGGATCTGGATACACTCGAGAGGGTGAACCGTGAGCAGTTTGGCGAGCAGCAGGAACTTTATTATAAGGCTTTGGAAAGTAAATACTACGCGATGCCGGAGATGGTTACTATTCCGGCAGGACAAAGTCAGGTGAATATTCCCATTGAATTTTCGTTAGCGGATATCGATGAAGCAGACAAATGGGTATTGCCCTTACAAATATTGGACAATCCATCAGGCAATTATCAGGTTAATCCACATAAGCACTATCGTAGAGCTATGTTACGTATCGCACCATTTAATGCTTACTCCGGTAATTACGATGGTGCACTGTTTGAGATTATTTTGGAGGGCAATACAGAAGGGACGGCACTCAATATAGAGACACACCGTGCTTATGTCGTGGACGATGAAACAATCTTTTTCTATGCAGGTACCCGAAATGTGGATTATGTGGATCGTAAAAACTATAAAGTATTCGTTAAGTTCACAGATGAGGCTATTGATAGCCAAAAGAAAAAACTGGAAGTATGGAGTGATAATGCGGCCAATAATAAGTTTGAGCTGAGTGCAGAGCAGGCATATTATACGATGGAGGAGGATTACTCGGCGGATATTACAAAACCTTATCTGAAGCGGATCTATATTACGCTTTCACTTGGATATAAGTTTGAAGATTATACTTCTGTACCGGGACTACGGCTGGAGTACGAGACGACAGGTAAACTATCTATGCAGCGGGATCTGAATACATTGATACCCGATGAGGACCAACAGATTCAGTGGTAATGAAAAGTGATGGAAGCCGCTTTCTAACTTTAAAGCATAAAAATATGAATAAACTATTAAATAATACTTTTGTTTTACTGCTGATAGCCTTGATTTCAGGCTCGTGTAAAGATAAAATACAAAATGATGTTCCGGCGGAGCTGATCAGTTTCTCCGTTGTGGATCAAAATGGAACAAATCATGACCTGAGCGTCAACCAAAAGAAAAGTACAGTCAGTAGTAAGGAGACATTCCCGAGCTATGTCAATCTTGCAGGTTTGGTTCCACAGTTTAAGACCAATCGGACGGATGTACTGTTGAAAATCAACGATGTCCAGCTGCAAAGCGGCAGAGGCCAGGTGAATCTTAGCGAAGAGGTGATATGTGACCTATATGTGGGCAATTCAAAAGAACGTTCCTATGTTATCCGCATTGATAAGGAAGCAATGGCGAACACTTTTCGTTCTTTTGGTTTCTCCGACGTTACGATGGCTTCCTTTCCGTTGACAATAAATGAAGAAACCGGTGAGATCTCGAATATTGTCGAAATTCCCAAAAATGTTAATATTCAGGATTTGCAACCAGTCTTTGTACTTCAGGAGGGTAGGGCAACTGTCAAAGTAAACGGCGTAAAACAGTTGAGCGGTGTGCAGCGTCAGAATTTTTCTAACGATGTCGTGTATACGGTGGAAGGTGAAGACGGTTCTTCAAAGGTGTACACTGTACGCCTGAGACAAGGAAATTTTGTAGCGATCAAAAACCCTGTCATGACTGGAAGTTATGCGGATCCTACAGTAATTCAGAGAGGGAATGAGTTTTATACCTATGTGACGGGATCACGTGTCCGAGGCTATAGATCGTCTGACCTATTCAATTGGAGAAGCATTGGGCCACCAAGCGAAGTGTTTACCACAAAACCGGTTATTACAGAAGATGCGGATCAGAGTGGGGTAGATATGTGGGCCCCGGATATCAATTACTTTGACGGTAAATACGTCATGTATTACTCGATGTCCAAGTGGGGTGGTGGGGAGACATGTGGTATTGGTGTCGCTGTTTCGGATAAACCGCAAGGACCTTTTGTACCACCAGCAGGTAATAATACCTCGGGTAGGCTTTTTGTAAGTTCTCAAATCGGTGTGCACAACTCGATTGACCCTTGTTTTTATGAAGAAGATGGGAAGCGTTACCTGTTTTGGGGAAGTTTTTATGGTATGTACGTAACCGAACTGACGGCAAACGGTATGGCTGTAAAGGATATGAGTGTGAAAACCAAAGTGGCGGGTGATTCTTTTGAAGGAGCGTATGTACACAAACGGGGCAACTACTACTACTTGTTCGCTTCAGCAGGGACATGCTGTGAGGCACTCAACAGTACCTATAGAGTCGTGGTGGGGCGTTCTACAAATCTGGCAGGGCCCTATGTCAATCGTAATGGTGTAGATATGAAAGATTTCAATGCGCGGTACAACAGTATACCGACTTACAATCCGATTGTCTTACAAGGAAATGATACTTTTATCGGTCCAGGGCACAATGCACGTATCATCACGGATAAAAATGGTGTGGATTGGATGTTGTACCACTCATTTGTGCAGGA
>JBEBVG010000044.1:0-21237 GCA_040392845.1 Sphingobacterium sp.
AATCAATAAAAACTTACAAAAACAATGTAGAGAAATAAACTTTTCTTACATTAGTGATGTATATTGACTTAGATAATTATTGGAATAAAATTAAAACTCACGATTTTGAAGATTTCTAACGAAACAAAGGTTGGTGCACTTACCATCATCGCTTTAGCAATTTTATTCATTGGCTATAGTTTTTTACGAGGCAACGATATATTCAGCCGTGATCATATTTTTTACACAGTATATGATAATGTAGATGGACTTACCGTATCGAAGCCGGTAATGGTTAACGGCTATCAGATCGGCCGCGTGTCGCAGATGGATCTCCTGGAAAATGGAAAGATCCAGGTGGCATTCAAAATCAACAGTGACTATCCTATTCCTTCCAATACCATCGCCCGTATTGTCAGTGCTGACTTACTCGGCAGTAAGGCCATTGTTTTCGATTTGGGCAATAGCAAGACGATGGCAAAAAATGGCGGCATCCTGCAATCGGATGTCCAAGCCAACTTATTAGAAAAAGTCGAACCATTACAGCTTAAGATCGAAAATTTAGTCGTCAAGCTGGATTCTGTACTTACCGGTGTTAATTCAGCCCTGAATGACGAGTTTCAAAAAAATTTCCGGAACAGTCTAAGGAGTATTTCGGTTTCCCTGAGTAACATGGAGAAGATTACTTCCGATGTAGAAGAATTGATGGGATCGGAAAGATTACGACTAGCTAAAATTATGCAAAATGTCGAGTCAATATCAAATAATCTGAGAAATAACAATGCACGTATAAACTCCATTTTAACCAATTTTGATCGTCTATCAAACGATCTGGCGGGCGTACAGATCAGATCCACAATTGACAATGCCAATAAGGCGATGCTAGACGTGCAGTCGATTACGGATAAAATCCAAAAAGGAGAAGGATCTTTGGGCATGTTGGTCCATGATGATAGGCTCTACAATAACCTGAGCAATGCCTCTGAAGAGCTTGATGCTTTAATACGAGATCTGAAAACAAACCCCGGTAAATATCTTAAGTTATCGATTTTTGGAAAGAAAGATACGAGATAGTCTTTATTACTATACAAAAAATACTATATTTGTGTAGCAAGTATAGGAAATACTAACCAGGACTATTAAAGTTAACAATGATTTAAACCTGTCAGTAATATTAGATTAATATTAGTTTGTTTACTTAGCGGCAGTTTATTTTCAATTCAAGAGGGATGTTAAATAAAGATGCGGAAGCTGATATCGTATTATGGCAAGGAATTGTCGAATCTGATCAACAATCTTTTGCGGCACTTTATAAAAAGTACAGCTCTATCCTATTTTCTTCGGCTTATCGCATATTAAAAGACAAAGAGATCTGTGAGGACATTATTCAGGAAGTCTTCGTTCGTATATGGTTAAAACGTTTCGAAATCCAAATAAAAAACGTCCGATCCTATCTATATCAATCCGTAAAGAATAAAGTAATCGACCTGATCCGCAACAAAAAAACCAATATTCAGTTAAGTGAAATCGAAGACATTATTGCTACAGAACAAACCGACAGCCATGTCTTGAAAAAAGAAGTCGAGACTGCAATAGATCAAAGCATACAGCAGCTTCCCGAACGCTGTGCCGAGATCTTTTACCTCAAAAAAGAACAGCATCTAAGCAATAAAGAGATCGCACAAAAACTAAATATCTCCACAAAAACAGTTGAAAGCCAAATCACCATAGCCATTAAAAAGCTCAAGATAGCCCTATCAGGACGGATGGACTTTTTCATACCAATTTTTCTTTATCTTTTTTTTCAATCTTTTTAGGGGATACCCTTTTTCATTTCGTCTAGTATATAGATGAAAACAGAAAAAGACCGACTAAACAATAATAAAACTGAACAAGATAAGCTTCAGGACGCTGTAGAGCGATATTTTGCACATGCTGAACAAAACCCGTCGACATCGGTTCAAAATTTTGACGAAGAGAAAGTCTATGGGCAAATACAACAACAAATAAGCCATGCGAAGAGAAGAAATAGCAATTCTCTGCAATGGCTCAGCATAGCCGCTAGTATCCTCATCGTACTCGGTTTGGGACTATGGTTGACGACAGGTAAACAGACACTGAAATCCGACTTTAAAGAGTTATCCATCAAAGAAACACCTATCCTCCCGGGAAGCAATACAGCCATACTGACACTCGCTGACGGTAGTAAGATTAGTTTGGATAAGATGCAGACAGGCACCATCACTACAGCCGACGGCATACAAATTACCAAAGATGAAACTGGACAGATATCCTACCGACATGCCGTAGAAAGCAACAGAGGAAAGCCGATCACCCATAGTCTGGAAACGCCGAAAGGTGGTCAGTACGCTCTGGTACTCCCCGACGGCACCAAAGTCTGGCTAAATGCGGATTCTAAAATCAGATATTTAAGTGAATTTATAGGACCTACACGGGAGGTAGAGCTAGAGGGCGAAGCCTATTTTGAAGTTACACACAACGCTAAACAGCCCTTCATTGTCAAGACTCCACGACAACACGTACAGGTCTTAGGAACCTCGTTCAATGTATATGCCTATCCGCAAGAAACCGAACAGACTACATTGGTAGAAGGATCGGTCAATATTAAAAGTGACACACAGGAAGTCCTGCTTGCACCCGGTCAACAGGCGAATATCAGTACCACACAGCAGTTGAAGAAAATACGTGTAGATCCTTCTCTGTTTACAGCCTGGAAAAACGGAGATTTCAGCTTTCAGAATACACATCTCAAAGATGTTATGAACCAAATTTCCAGATGGTACAACATAGATATTGTCTACGACAAAGAAAGTTCAAACTTGAGACTTAACGGCATGGTGTCCCGGTCCAAACATCTGGATACCGTACTGGAAGTCCTGGAAATGACCGGCAAAGTTAAATTCCAATTAGAAACAAACAAAAAAACCAAAGAAAGGAGGATTCGTATCATCAGTATCTAAAAACTTTTTTCCGTAAAAAAAATCAGAAGTGCGGGAACACTTCTGACTATAAGCTTTCCGGAACTCAATTATGTTAAGCAATCAATTATCGAAAACCGTAAAAACTCGTATTTCAAATGTATGAAATTTTATTCAGATTTTGGACTTATTTAAAAGGTCCGAAAAGAGCTAACAATATTTGGCCCTCCCGCCCGAACAGCGTACAGCCATTCGAGGTAAAATGGTGTTATTTGCCTATTAAGTATACGATTATGCGTATTTCATTAACAGCTTTATTTCTTAGCTTATTTTTCGTCCATGTGGGGGCACATGTCAGTGCGCAACGCATTACGCTGAAAAAAGAAACAATATCGCTCATGGATTTCTTCCGCGAGGTACGGAAACAAAGCTCCTACGACTTTGTCTACGACCAGTCTCTTGCTACTTCCAAAGACAAATACATCTCCATTGATGTGCAGGAAGCGGATATTCAGCAAACACTTAGCCAAGCACTGAAAGACTTGCCGCTGACTTGGGCCATAAAAGACAAGGTGATCGTCATCAAAGAAAAACAATATTTCGCTAAGGAAGAAGTAGTCCAACAAAATATCAAGGGTCGTGTGTACAACGAACAAGGACAACCTTTGGAAGGAGCTACAGTCCATCATAAGGGTAAAAACTACATAACGGATGCCAATGGGGAATTTGACATTCCTGCCCAAAATGGAGATCGTGTTACAGTCAATTTTATAGGCTACCAATCTTCAGAAATCACGATTAAAAACCAGGCATCGCTGTCCGTTACAATGGTACCGCGTCCTGAAGAAATGGAGGATATCGTCGTTGTCGGTTATGGACAGCAAAAAAAGGCTACCGTGACCGGGGCACTATCGTCCATCGGCACAAAGGAACTCACTCAGTCACCTCAGGCCAATATCAGTAATATGCTTGTCGGCCGTCTGCCAGGTCTATTAGCCGTACAACGGAGCGGGCAGCCTGGTGAAGACCAATCTACCATACGTATCCGCGGTATAGGTACATTCGGCGGAAATGCAGACCCGCTCATCATGGTAGACGGTATCGAAGGGGTCAACCTCAACAATATCGATCCTAACGAAATCGAATCGGTCTCTATCCTCAAGGACGCATCAGCCACAGCTGTGTATGGTGTACGCGGAGCCAACGGTGTGGTACTCGTGACCACAAGACGAGGAGCTGTAGGTAAACCGCAAGTGAGTCTGTCCACCAACTTTGCGACGACCTCATTCATCGATATGCGACAGGGCTCCGGTGCTTATGACTGGGCAAATGGATACAACGAAGCAAACAAATATGATTCGTACATTACCGGTAGCTACGCCGAAAAATACAGTCCGGATGATCTCGAAAAATACAGAACAGGGTCAGACCCGATTTTCTATCCGGATGTAGACTGGTTCTCCACCATGTACCGCAAATCGGCGGGGCAAAGCCAACACAACCTCAATGTAAATGGTGGCGTTGAAAGGGTGAAATATTTTATCTCAGCAGGGTATTTCAATCAGCAGGGTATGTTCAATGAGAAGGTCACCGATTATATGGAAGAATACAATATGCAACCTACTTTCCATAGATATAATTTTCGCTCCAACATGGATTTCACCATTCTCAAAGGTTTGACAGCCAATATGAATATAGCCTACCAGTTTGAAGAGCGACAGGGTGCTTTCCAAGATTTGAATGCTCGGATATCAAACATCACACGGTCCAATCCTGTTCATTCCCCTGGAATATTGGACGGACATCTTATCACACTAAATCAGGGAGCGGGAGCAGCCACCACAGTAATCAACACCTTATTTCTGTCGAGCTACAGTAGACGCCACCGCAACTACCTCAATGCTATGACAAGGCTCAACTATGACCTGTCCTTTATCACCAAAGGATTGTCTACGCACGGTACGCTGTCTTACGGCAACTACAATACACAGGACGGTAGTTTTTACAAACCTGTGGTATTGTACCAACCAATACGCAACACCGACGGCAGTATCCTATACGTGCCAATGAATGAGGAAGGACGGATTACTTACAGTGAGAGCGTAGCCAAGAACCGTAGAGAATATTTTGAATTTGGTATCAACTACTCCCGCATGTTCAGCGGGCACAATGTTAGCGGATTATTGCTCTACAACCAAAATAAATACCACGACCCTACCCTGGCTTTTCTTGTGCCAAATAGCCATCAAGGATTGGTAGGACGCATCACTTACGATTTCAAGGGACGCTATATGGCAGAGGTCAATATGGGTTATAACGGTACGGAAAACTTTATCGAGGGCAAGCGTTTTGGATTGTTTCCTGCATATTCTCTGGGCTGGAATGTATCAGAGGAACCTTTCTTCCCGAAGAACGATGTACTCACTTACCTTAAGTTCAGAGGCTCCATGGGTGAAGTCGGTAACGACAAAATCGGCGGTGACCGCTTCCTGTACCTACCCACACCATACAATTATATGGATGGGTATTATTCATTTGGTGAAATTGGAAGCACTTATCAGGCTTACCGGGGTTCTGCCGAAGGCAAAGCCGGGAATCCGGCTCTCACTTGGGAGCGTGCCCGCAAAACAAATGTGGGTATAGAAGCCAAATTCTGGAACAATGCTATCTCCGTGACAGCCGATTATTTTAAGGAAAAACGGGATAATATATTAGCCAATCTGGGTACTGTTCCCAATATTGTAGGTGCAGTACTGCCTGCGGCCAACTTCGGCCGGATGAGCAACGGCGGATTTGACGGCGATATCGCCTTTCAGCACCATATATCGGATGTCAACTATTGGGTAAAGGCGAACTTCACCTACGCGAGGAATAAGGTTGAATTTCGTGATGAGGTCACCCGTGCCTACCCTTACCTACAAGGTACGGGACAACGTTTCGGACAGTACTTCGGGCTCATAGCCGATGGATTCTATAATAGCTGGGAAGAAGTCAATGATGTAGCCAGACCTTTCTATGGGTACACCAATAACAAGGTACAGCCCGGCGATGTCCGCTACATGGATGTCAATGCTGACGGTATCATCAATAATCAGGATGAGGTACCTATCGGCTATTCCAATTTTCCTGAAAAAGTAGGAGGATTGTCTTTCGGTGGTGACTACAAAGGTTTTGACCTCTCCATATTATTTCAATGGGCAGACAATGTCTCGGCAGCCTACTCTCTGAATTACCGTTTCGGATATCGTGAAGAGGCCGGTATACCCCAATATCTGTTGGACGAAAGCTGGACGCACGAGCGATATACCAATGGCGAGACGATTAATTTCCCACGTCTGGCAGTAGGTGATAACAACAATAAACACAATTACCTCAACTCATCACTCTGGATCAGAGATGCCAGCTATATGCGCCTGAAGAACGCCGAAATAGGCTATACTGTAAAAGGGTCATTATTGACCCGTATAGGTCTGAGTGCTCTACGTGTGTATGCTAACGGCAATAACCTCATCACCTGGAGCAAACTGCTGAAGGGTATAGACCCTGAAAGCAATCTCTACGGCACAAACAATGAACCGTATCCATTGACCCGGACTATTAACTTTGGCTTGAATATCAAGCTCTAATAAATCGGGTTTCGATAAGGAAATAATGTCAGTTAAAATAAAAAAGACATGAAAAATTTAGTATTTAGAACAATATTTTTTTGTACGTTCGTAGGTATCATAGTGTTGTCCCATTCCTGTGAGAGATTCGAAAATTTCCTGGACAAACCACCAGGTGTAGATGTAAATGAGGATACGATTTTTTCCAATCAGACACAGGTAGAGACTTTCATCACCACATTGTACCGCGAGGGATTACATTCAACCCTGGCAATCAACGACGGCACATCTCCCAATCCCAATTCGGCCGCGATGGCAAATGGCTTCTTTGGACACTCCGGAACCGGTAATATATCCTACGTAGGTTATACCGATGAAGGTCAAGGTGTAGCAGATTGGGGTGACAACCGCAACTTCAATAAAGGACTTGTCAACGTTACAAATATACATTATTCAGATTACCGATATCACTTGCGTTGGTACGTAATACGTCGTGCCAATATCCTGATGGAGCGTATAGATAATGTACCGGGCGTCACCCAAAGCTACAAAGATCAGGTCAAGGGTGAAGCCCTCACTATCCGTGCCATGAACTATTTTGAAATGCTCAAAAGATACGGTGGGATACCCATCGTCGACAAGCGGCTTAGCACAACAGATCTATTGGAATTTCCTAAAGATCGACGTAGTATCGAAGAAGTGGTTAACTTTATTGTGGCCGACTGTGACCAGGCGGCATCCCTACTGCCGAACAGCTATCCGTCCAATATGCGGGGACGTGTAACCAAAGGCGTAGCCTTATTAATCAAAGCCAAGACCTTGCTGACGGCAGCCAGCCCATTGTTCAATACAGCCACACCATATCTCGACCTAGGCGAGTACAATAATCTCATATGTTATGGTAATTATGACCGCGATCGTTGGCAAAAAGCTGCTGATGCGGCCAAAGCAGTTTTAGATTGGGCAGTACAGGGATATGCAAGTCTTATCACCGACAAAGGTGTAGATAAGAACTACAAATACGTATGGGAAACACACGATAATTCCGAGATATTATTGGCCAATAAATTCGTCGGAACAGCACTAAGGCGAAACCAACATCCTTTCACCCATATCCTGTTTCCAGGCGGGGGCGCATTCCCCGGCACGTATGGCACGACCATTTTATTCAATTTCGTACGACGGTACGAAAAGAGAGACGGTACACCGCAAGACTGGGACATGAATGGCGGCGATGATCTACAGCAAAAGTATGATGAACTGGATTATCGGTTCAGACAGACCGTAGGCTATAACCAATGCTACTGGAATGCTACCCTGCCTGTGCTCAATCTATACGAAGGGCATGGCCATTATACCAATTGCTGGGGTGGACATTGGCAACGAAAATTTGTACCGGACGCTATCAACAACGGTTCGGGCACAGCCATTCCACACAATTATCTGTATCGTCTGGCCGATGCTTATTTGATCTATGCAGAGGCACTAAACGAGGCCCAAGGTCCGATACAGGCCGCGCGCGATGCCATCAATGCTATCCGCAACAGATCCGGCCAGCCTAACGTACCGACCGATCTAACCCCAGATCAGTTTAGAGAACTTGTCCATAATGAAAGAACGATAGAGTTGGCTTTTGAAAACAACCGCTTATGGGATGCTACACGCTGGATGACAGCCGAAGACGAGATAGGTGGTGACATGTATGGATTACAGATTAAACGGGTGACGACGCCGACGGAACATTTTACGTATCTGCCCTATGTACCAACACAGGTGGGGACACGTGTATTCCGTCGTGGTATGTACTTACACTGCTTCATACAGACTGAAGTAGACAAAGGATTTCTGGTACAGAATCCCGGTTGGTAAAACAAATAAATCAGTTCATATTTTATCAGAAAACTCATGTTATCAAACTATATAACCAAAATCGTATCGCTGATAGGACTTGCCCTGGTAGCCTTATGCGTGCATGCGCAGAAAAGCAAGGTACATACAACCATAGCAGATACGAGTGAAATAAGGCCTATAGCATATGGCCATCAGCCTGACTGGATGATTACGGGCGCACAGTCTGCTGTCAAAGGGTTGGATTTGGAAAAATCATTTACAAGTAATCTGGGTACGACACTTTTTGGTCGCATCAGCGGACTGACTGCGATGCAAGGTGACAATGAACCTGGAATGGAAACACCTGCACTCTACGGGCGTGGTATAGGCACATTTGGACCTAGCCAGGAAGTACTTGTCATGGTAGACGGCTTCGAAAGCTCATTTGCCAACCTCACCTCCCAGGAAATTGAGTCCATTACCCTGCTTAAAGACGCCGCTGCTACAGCCGTCTACGGCATGCGTGGCGCCAACGGTGTATTGCTCGTCACGACCAAGCGGGGCAAAGAAGGTGCGCTGAAAATCAATATCGGCGTACAGTCTGGTCTTCGAAGCCCGAAGAAACTACCGAATTTTCTGGGCTCGTACGATTATGCCAGCCTGTACAATGAGGCCAGGGATAATGACAATCTGCCGGAAGTCTACGATGCAAGTGCTTTGGAAGCCTACCGTACGGGAAATGACTCTTACTATCATCCCGATGTAAATTGGTACGACGAAATCCTGCGCCAATATGCTCCTGCGACCAACTACAACCTTTCGTTTGGGGGTGGCAGTTCTTCGGTACGGTATTTCGGTCTCTTAAATGTACTGTCGGAAGAAGGTATCTTGATACGGGCAGGCGAACAATCCGAAAATAGCACGAACAGTAAGTACAATCGCTATAATTTTCGCTCAAATATGGATGTAGATCTGACCAAGAATCTGGCCTTGAGCCTTACATTGGCCGGATCGGTTGAAGACAAGGCCAATCCCGTGGCTAATACCACCTCATCCCTATTTTCCACCATGGCCTTGCTTCCGCCTAACGCATTCCCGGTCTACAATCCCAATGGAACATACGGTGGTACAAACCTGTACACCAACCCACTAGGTGATGTCCTGGAAAAAGGTATGTTTACTTCCAATGGCCGTACCTTACAATCCGCACTGAAATTGGAGCACAAGCTCGACATGCTCACACCCGGATTGAAAGTGTCTGCATCTGCGTCGTTCAATAATTACTTTCGCAACTTCTCCAGCAAATCACGCCAGTATGAACGTTTTATGATAGAGAAAGGTGGCGACGGTGAACCAGTCTACACTAAATATGGTGAACGCACATCCCTGGTCGGCAGTGAAGGAGACTCCCAACAATGGCGTAACTTGATCTTTCAATCGCAGCTTGATTATGACCGCAGCTTCGGACAGCACAGAGTATTGGGTATGTTGTTGTACAACATGGACAATTACTCCATCCTTGGCGAGCAATATCCTTACAAACACATGGGACTAAGTGGTCGCTTCACCTATGCCAACCAAGAGAAATATATAGGTGAAGTTTCTTTTGCCTACATGGGATCCGAAAGATTTGCACCGGGCAGTCGCTTCGGCTTCTTTCCGGCCCTGTCCTTAGGATGGGTTGTATCCAAAGAAACTTTTCTCGCGGACAATTCCACAGTCAACTACCTCAAAATACGGGGATCCTTCGGACTGACCGGAAATGATGTCATTGCGGAAGAGCGTTTCCAGTTCGAACAGGATTTCCGTTCATTTGGCTCATACAACTTTGGGACAAACAATACATCTTTTGGCGGAACCGCAGAAGGTACGCCCGCCAACCCGGGTATTACCTGGGAGAAAGACAAAAAATTCAATATTGGCGTAGAAGCCACTCTGTTTGGTGAACTGCAACTGGTAGCCGATATCTTTCGCAATCAACGCTATGACATCCTCACCACTTCTACCCGTACCTTACCGGATATCTATGGCATCAACGCACCGCTGCTCAACGAAGGCCGTGTAGAAAACAAGGGCTATGAGGTACTATTGCGCTATCAAAGTGACCCGTCCAGAGATTTCAGTTACTTTGTGGGAGCCAACTTATGGTACGCCAGCAACAAAATCACCGAGATGTCCGAAGAGCTTAGACGCTATGACTATCTGTACCGCACCGGGCATCGTGTAGGACAGCCGTTCCTGCTCGAAGCAATGGGGCTATTCAGGGATGATGCGGAAATAGCGTCATCTACACCACAGCACTATGCTCCCGTACGCCCAGGAGATATCCGCTACAAAGATCAAAACGGTGACAACGTTATCAATACGGAGGATTGGATAGCATCGGGCTACACCCCGATACCGGAACTCACTGTGGGATTCAATCCCGGCGTACAATGGAAAGGCTTTGATCTGGAATTTTTGTTTCAGGCGGTGACCAATCGTACGGTCTACCTGTCGGGAACATACTTCCATGCCTTCCAAAACAGCGGAAAAGTATCAGAAATAGCACTGGAACGTTGGACTCCTGCAACCGCCGGGACAGCTACCTATCCGAGACTGTCGTCGGATAATAACCAAAATAACTACCGGGGATCAACGTTCTGGCAAGTAGACGGTAGCTTCATCCGTATGCGTAGTGCCGAGCTAGGTTATACGCTGGGTAAGAGATTGTTGAACAAAACCAGTATTGATAATGTACGGATTTTTGCCAATGGCACTAATCTATTCACATGGGACAAAGTGAAGTATACCGATCCGGAATCACTCACAGGCTATCCGGCAATGCGTACTATCAGTTTGGGAGCAAAAGTTCAGTTTTAAGAAATTTACTAACAGGAAAGTTATGAAACAATTACATATCAAAATAGTTGCTTTTTTATTGCTGCTGCAGGGTACAGGCTGTTCAAGTTTTCTGGATAGGGACATCGTTACCAGTCTACAAGAGAAAGACGTACTTCCATCGTACACGTATGCCCGAAACCGTGTCACTGCGGTATATAGCATGTTGAGAGCAGGATTCAACGAGATAGACGGTGCCATGATCGCTTCGGCCGGTGACGAGGCGGAGCATACCTTGGAGACCTCATCCATACATCGATTCAATACAGGAGATTGGGACGCATTCAGCAATCCGGATAATGTGTGGGGCAATCATTACCAGGCTATCCGTTTGGCTAATCAATACCTAGCCACCAAAGATGAGGTCAATCTGGATTATCTCAAGCATAATCCTGCTCAACAAGCAACATATGAGGCCTATCTCGCCGAACTTAAGCGCTGGGAAAATGAAGTCCGTTTTCTCCGTGCCTATTTTCACTTCGAGTTGTTGAAGCGTTACGGTGGTGTGCCTATCGTCACCAAGGTATATGAGCTTGGCGATGATGCATCGGGCATCAAACGCAATACCTTTGCTGAAGTCGTCCAGTTTATCGTGGATGAATGTGATGCCATAGCTCCGGATCTACCCGTTATAACAGCAGATGCGGATTTAGGCCGGGCGACCCGAGGTGCTGCATTGGCATTAAAAAGCCGCGCACTCCTCTATGCAGCTTCGGATTTGTACAACAACACGAGCTGGGCAGGCGGATATGCTCATCCGGAGTATATCGCCATGCCGAATGGCGACCGTACAGCACGCTGGCAGGCTGCGGCGAATGCCGCTAAAGCGGTCATCGACTTAGCAGGAGCAAACTATGCGCTGCACAATAGCTATCAAACGCTCTTCACGACGTTCAACAGCTCCGAAATCATCTTTACAAGAAGACAGGCAGCCAACAATACATTTGAGATCGCTAACTATCCGATCGGGTATGACCGGGGACAAAGTGGTACCACACCATCTGCCAACCTGGTGGATATGTTCGAAGTCAAGGTCAATACGACCACAGCCGTACCATTTGACTGGAACAACCCGGCACATGCGGCCAATCCCTATGCCAACCGAGACCCTAGACTGGCTTTTAATGTACTGACCAATAATACATCGTTTAAGGGTAGAAATGTGGAGATATGGACAGGTGGATTGGATGGCAAAGGCCGTGACCAAGCTACCCGTACAGGCTATTACCTGCGTAAATATGTAGACCCCAACATCAACCTGGTGAACAATACGACTTCTGTACACACCTGGATATTCATCCGATTGGGCGAGATATACCTCAATTATGCCGAAGCAATAAATGAGGCCGATCCAGGCAATACAGAGATTGCCAAGGATTATGTAGACCGGATAAGGCAAAGACCAACCGTGGCCATGCCGGCACTTCCGACTGGATTGACCCAGGAGCAAATGCGCGAGCGTATCCGCCAGGAGCGTCAAGTGGAACTTGCATTTGAAGGTCATCGGATTTGGGATGTAAGACGCTGGATGATGGCACCGGCCACACTCGGCACATCACTCAAAGGCGTAGACATTACACGTGTAGAAACAGACTTTACCTATACACCAGTCACAGTGGAAAGTCGCACATTTCAACCGAAAATGTATTTTTATCCAATTCCGCAACAGGAATTACAAAAGTTGGATGGAACACCACAAAATCCGTTATGGTAAATTAAAAGTTAGAAACATCACCAACGCCCTCTCCTTTGGAGAGGGTTGGGGTGAGGAAAAAACACAATTAGTATGAAAACGACAATAAAAAGACAATATTCGATTTTCCCGATGTTGATCCTGATGGCGGCAAGCCTGCTCATCGGTTGTGGAAAATACAAGGAACTAGCAGACACCGACTATCCCGACCAAGTCATCTATATGCCTACAGCCAGCACAGACGGGACGCCGTATGAAATCACCAAATCACCGGATACCTCGGAAGATACCTGGCAGGTGCCTACACCAGGTAGCCCTTATCGTTTCCGCGTGGACGCAAGTGCCAATAAGATCATCGTTCCATTAGGGGTAGTGCGAGGTGGTAAAGACAATGTCGGAGCAATAAACATCAATATCATCAATAGATCAGATACAGTCAATACCCTCATCAGTAGAGGGCTAGCGGCACAGCCATTGCCCCAATCGACCTATACGTTACCGGCATCGGCTACCCTCATGGATGGCAAAATTTCGGCAACGTTCGATGTGGCAATAGACAGGACTTTCCTGCTCGACAATCCAGGACAAACCTACGCTATCGGTGTCGGTATTACAAGCAATGATCGGGCAATAAACCTCGACAAACAAACAACCATCGTCTTGATTAAAACAGATGTATTTAATTAAATAACTGAGAGTTGAAAATTGTAAATTCATAATTCGTAATTTAAAAAAACACGATGACAAAGAAATTCTTCACATTATTGTACAGTGTCATATTCCCTTTACTTCTATTTGCTCAAGAACGGTTTCAGATTACACATGGTCCCTACCTGCAAGCACTGGACGAGGCTGGGGTCAGCATCGTATGGACCACAAACAAAACGGCAATTAGCTGGGTAGAGTTAGCTCCCGAAGATGGCAGCCATTTTTATCGGAAAGAACGTCCTAAATATTTCGCGACACAATATGGGTTCAAAACAAAAGACACGGTACACCACGTCCGCTTGAATGGGCTCCAACCCGGTACCACCTACAGGTATAGGATTTTCTCGCAGGAGGTGAAAAGCCACGAATGGGTCAATGTCGAATATGGCCGAGTAGCCGCTACGCAAGTTTATCGCAAAGACCCACTCCGTTTTACGACTGCTGCCCCGAATGCAAAGACGACCACTTTTGCCATGATAAACGATATACATGCTAAAAATGACGTAATGAAGAAACTATTGAGCCAGGTGGATTTCGAAAAAAATGATCTGGTATTTTTCAATGGTGACATGGACAATCAGTTTATGAGTGAAAAACAGACGTTTGAGTCATTCATGGATACGGCCATTGAGATGTTTGCATCGCAATACCCTATGTATTATGCACGTGGAAACCACGAAACGCGTGGACCTTTTGCCGATAAGATCGCAGCTTATTTTCCGACCAAATCCGGAAACCTCTATTATTTATTGCGTCGGGGGCCGGTATGTTTTGTCGTGCTGGACTCGGGTGAGGACAAGCCCGACTCGGATATCGAATACAGCGGAATAGTCAATTTTGACGAATACCGGACGAAACAAGCTGAATGGTTGAAAGAAGCATTAAAACAATCAGAATATGTCAATGCCCCTTATAAGGTGGTCATTTGTCACATGCCTCCAATGGAGGGCTGGCATGGGGCAGATGAAGTGATTGAGAAATTTGTACCTCTTCTCAATGCCGCCGGAGCGCAAATCATGTTAAGCGGACACTTACATAGACATATCAATGTCCCACCAAATTCCAAGAGCCATGCTTTCCCCGTATTGGTCAATTCCAATACATCGATTGTAAAAGCAAAAGCCGATGAAAAGCAATTACAGATTGAGGTTTTCGATCAGGAGGGTAAGAAAGTCGATTCGATATATATCCAACCGCAACAATGAAAAAGAGCAACATATTGAACTACACCTTGCTTGGTTTTTTGATGTTGGCTATAGCCATAGTCGCATGTTCTGCGTCAAAGCAGACACCCAAGCCAGACCCGGAATCATCAAAACCGGAAAAAGAGGAAGAAGAAGAACCGAATGACCCAAATAATAAAGTTGTTTTCTTCGAAGATTTTTCGGGAGCACTCAATGAAGACAGATGGGGAATCATGACACTCCCCTATTCCTCAGGCAATAAGGAATCACAATGGTACCGGGCAGAAAACCTGGTGGTATCTGAGGGAACATTGAAAATAATCGCAAAAAAAGAAACGACAACAGGGCCTACATATCAAGCTCCTTTAATGTCGCTGATCAGCAACGACGGTGTTATGAGAGCCAACCCGATGCAAGAGTTTCCCGATGGTGTTCGCTATTGGACTTCCGGTTTAATGAATACACGTGATGCGAAAAAGCCGACATATTTCCCCTTGTTCGGGAAATTTGAAATAAAGGCTAAAGTACCGCATGGACAAGGATTACTGCCCGCATTCTGGTTGCGTCGTATAGGTGGAGCATCCTGGGGCGAAGTAGATGTTATGGAAAACTTTGGGAACAATAAACCCGGATATTCCAAATTTTCACTCCACTTCCCAAATACTATCGGTATCAATGCGACACAACAGACCAAGTTTTTTGACACGCCTGTCCCAGGGTCTAGCAACTGGCATGTTTGGTCTGTCGTCATCGAGCCGGCAAACGAACATACCGACCCACTCAAAGACCCTATTAAGTTCACCGCTTATCTCGACGGTGAGCAATGCGCATATTACAAGCTGACACACGAACAGACTATACGCGATCTGCACATGATAGACCGTACGACAGGACAAAAAAAAGATCCTAACAATCCGGATTTAAGCTGGGACCTTTGTGTAAACATGGCTGTTGGTGGGGCATGGGTTGGTCAACCCGATCAACAGTTGGGCTATCTGCCTATCCCCAACCGCTGTTCACTCGGTAATCAACCGCGTCCGACAGATGACGACCCGACTGGCTGTAGCACCGAAGGTTTGTTTTTCGCACAGTTTCCGGCAGTGTTTGAGATCGACTATATCAAGGTAGAGAAACTATAATAAATAGATTTTTGATTTTGAAAAACACATTATTATTTGGATTTGTGTTCCTGTTCAGCACCACTGTTTTCGGACAAACGGCGTTAAAAAAACAGGTGGACGACAATATCGACCGCAAAGCAGATGAATACACCCGGGTGGCAAACAGTATCTGGCATTTGGCGGAATTAGGGTATCATGAGTACAAAAGCCATCAACTCCTGATAGAAGTACTCCGGGAAGCCGGTTTTGATATTCAGCAAGGCGTAGCTGATATTCCGACTGCTTTCATCGGTAGCTATGGATCGGGTAGTCCGGTCATAGGTTTACTGGCCGAGTACGATGCCCTGCCCGGCTTTTCGCAGGACACAGTCCCTTACCGCCAGACTTTGGAGGGACATCTGTCGGGACATGCCTGTGGTCATGATCTGTTGGGTACGGCGACCGTAGCTGCTGCCGTGGAGATAAAAAATCTACTGGCTTCCGGTAAGCTGAAAGGTACAATAAAAGTATTTGGCACGCCTGCCGAAGAAGGGGGTAGCGGTAAGGTATTTATGACCAGAGCAGGAGTATTCCAGAATGTGGATGCCGTACTGCATTGGCACCCTGATGACAAAAATTTCGTCATGCATGGTACATCATTGGCCAATATCTCAGCTAAATTCCGCTTTAGGGGTATATCCTCTCATGCTGCAGCAGCCCCCGATAAAGGCAGATCCGCATTAGACGGTGTCGAAGCATTCAACTATATGGCCAACCTGATGCGTGAGCATGTCCCCGACTTTACAAGGATACATTATGTCGTGACCAATGGCGGTGCGGCACCAAACGTCGTACCTGATTTTGCAGAGGTTTACTATTACGTAAGACACCCAGATCAGACGGTTGTGCAGGATATATTTACCCGCTTAGTCGAAGCTGCAAAAGGTGCGGCAACGGGCACCGGAACGACGGTTAATTACGAAATCATGGCAGGTGTGTACAGCATACTGAATAACCATACATTGGCAAAAACTATTGCGGCCAATTTCACAAAACTCGGAGGATACAAGATGGATCAACATGAACTTGATTTTGCAAAGCAATTGCAAGAAACCATTAGCCATACCAGAATTCCCCTGGAAAGTACACAAAAGGTAGATACTGTATTCCGTGCCTACCATCTTTGGCTGGTATCTTCAGATGTGGGCGATGTCAGCTGGAATGTCCCCACAGCAGGGTTTTCGACAGCAACATGGGTACCGGGGACCTTATCCCATAGCTGGCAGGCCGTGGCGTCGGGAGGCATGTCCATCGGAAAGAAGGGAATGATATTAGCAGCTAAGCTGGCTGCACACACGGTCATCGATTGGTTACAAAATCCCGAGCTCTTGAAACAGGCAAAAATAGAACTGCATGAAAAACGTGGCTCGGATTTTATATACAAACCGCTGGTAGGTGACAGAAAGCCGCCTTTTGACTACCGGAAAAAATAAATTCAAAAGTTGAATGAAAATATTATTAAGCATTAGCATAGCCCTTTCCTTTTTCACCTCTTGTGATACCAAAAAACAACCTCAATGGGGAGAATATCTGGGTGATGGCGACAGGAGCCACTACTCGGAACTGACACAGATCAACTCATCGAATGTAGCCACGCTACAAAAGGCCTGGGAGTTTCGTACCGGTGAAGAAGGTCAGGTACAGTGCAACCCCATTATCATAGAAGGCAAGCTATACGGTGTGACGGCATTTAACAATCTCTTTGCCCTGAATGCCGAAACAGGGCAGGAAATCTGGCGATTCAAACCGGAAGATAAAAATTCAGCCAACGTAAACCGGGGTGTAGCGTATTGGGAAAAGGGCAAGGATAAAAGGATCTTATATGTTTTCAAAAATTGGCTGTATGCGGTAAATGCCGAAAACGGGAAAGTAGTTACTACTTTTGGCGAAAACGGTAGGATAAGCCTGCGGACCGGACTGGGAGCAGCCGCAAAAGATAAGTTTATCACGTCCACCTCGCCGGGAACCGTTTTTGGGGATATCATCATCATGCCGACCCGTGTGTCGGAACAACCGGGAGCTGCACCCGGCCATATACAGGCATTTAATATCCTGACCGGAAAACTGGAATGGGTATTCAAGACCATACCACATCCGGGAGAGGCCGGCCACGATACCTGGCCGGCAGATGCCTACAAAAACCCATCCATTGGTGGGGTAAACAACTGGGCAGGAATGGCCATTGACCGGAAAAGAGGAATCGTCTATATCCCCACCGGATCGGCTTCCTTTGACTTCTACGGTGGAAACAGAAAAGGAAGAAACCTCTATGCTAACTGTCTGCTTGCTTTGGAAGCCAAAACAGGCAAATATATCTGGCACTATCAGATCGTGCACCACGATATATGGGACAGAGACCTGCCGGCCCCACCTAGTCTGACGACGATCAATAAGGATGGTAAGGAGATAGATGTCGTCGTACAGGTGACCAAAACAGGGCATACCTTTGTTTTTGACAGGGAAAAAGGAACCCCGGTTTTTCCCGTGGACGAACTACCTTTTCCCGCTTCCGGGCTACCCGGCGAAAAAGCCTGGGCGACCCAACCCATCCCCCGGTTGCCCCTACCCTTTGCACGTCAAAACGTAACGGAAGACGAGATTACACATTTCTCCAATAAAAGGGATTCCCTATTGGCGCTTTACCGCAATGCCAATAAAGGATTGTATCATCCACTGGAGGTGTCGAAAAACACTTTACTACTTCCTGGTGCAGATGGTGGCGCCGAATGGGGCGGCGTGGCCATTGACAAAGAGGGCGTAATGTATGTCAATGCCAATGAAATGCCCTGGATGTTCAGCCTGAGCCCGAAAGAAGATAAAGGCAAAACGGGCCGTAGCAAACAAGTCGTCTCTACAGGCAGAGCCCTATACGCCAATTTTTGCCAGGTCTGCCACAAATCCGACCTCTCAGGCAGTCCGCAAAGCGGCTTTCCAGCCCTGCTCAATCTAAAAAAGACGATGAAGCGGCCGGAAATAAATACGATCATCGCTAACGGCAAAGGCATGATGCCGGGTTTTTCTAATCTGAACAACAGGGAAAGACAGTCCATAGTCGACTACATACTTGGCGAGGAAAAAGAAGAAGCGGCCGAAATTAAGCCCGATGAGGCACCAGATGTCCCTTACCGCTTTAACGGGTATAATAAGTTTCTGGATGAAAACGGTTATCCCGCGATAACACCTCCATGGGGTACATTGACTGCTATCGATCTGAATACAGGTCAGCATCTATGGCGCATACCTTTTGGCGAAATAAAAGAATTGACCGATAAAGGCTTCGCTCCTACCGGAACGGAAAATTACGGTGGCCCGGTAGTGACGGCAAGTGGCCTGCTCTTCATTGCGGCGACTAAGGATAACAAATTTCGTGCATACGATAAAAAGACCGGGAAGTTACTGTGGGAATATGAACTATCTGCATCGGGTTTTGCTACACCATCTACATACCAGGTCAACGGTAAACAATATATAGTCATCGCCTGTGGCGGCACCAAATTAGGCACATCCAAAGGTGACAGCTATGTCGCATTTGCGTTGCCTGAATAAGGAACTATCTCGTCATTGCGAAGACGAGGAACAAGGACGGCAAGGGGTTAGAATTTCTAACTTCTAATTTCTGACTTTTAACTTTTTTAAAGATGAACAACAAAAAAAACCTATTTATTGCATTCCTGATCATGCTGATAGGCGTGGGTCATCCATACTTATCCGTAGCAACGTCTTATGTATCAAGTACGGACAGCATTTCGATATGGACGCCCCGGTTGCACAATCCTGTTTTTGTCGAACCGGGCAAACAATTTACCATTGAAATCGTTGCGAATGAAAATCTGAACGAATCGGACTGGACTGCTCAGGTGGAAAACGATTTACAGCACTGGACTTGCCAGGTGACCTCAGCACAACGAGCCTCCATAGATCATAAAACCCGACCTGGCTGGATGCTCACGATCCAGCTGACCAAAGATGTTTCGCCGGAACTTATGAAACTGGTTGTATATCACAGATCAGGCTTAAGACTAAGTTCAGAAAGATCCGTGCATATCGTACCTGACATCGAACAGGATTTCTATATACTCCACCAATCTGACCAGCATCTCACAGGCGACAGTGCAAAGGTAGCACGAGGTACGGTCGGCCCACGGCATGAAGGTGGCAGTAAGCAAGCTATACAATGGACAGCCCCCATAGTGAACCTTATCAATCCGAGATTGGTATTCCAGACAGGGGATAATATACAACTGTATGCGAATGAAAAAGACTGGTGCGGTATGGAAGAAGCCAAAATAAGGGTAGACCGCTTTTTAACAGGGTTGTCCGACTTTACAGTACCTACCGTCTTGACGACAGGAAACCACGATTTGGGCTGGGCAAGTTATGTGGAAATCGTTCCCTGGCGTAAATGGTATACCCAACATGTAGGACAACGCGCATTCTCATTCAGGATGGGATCCATGTATGTGCTTAGCAGTGAGTGGACATCCAATGAATTTGTGAAATGGGCTAGGAAAGATTATGCCGATTCCTGGCAGGATTCCACAATAGGCTACCGACTGTTGATTTCTCATTTTTACGATGGATTGGATGGCTGGACAACCATCGCAACGGAAAAACAACCTTGCGATTTGCTTTTGGTAGGCCATATCCACCGTACAAGGGTAGTGCGAAGCAGCCCTTATAAAGTACTGTCCGTAGCTTCAGCACAGGATTACCAATGGGCAGCATTCTTTAATTTCCAGCGTACAGATACCGGGTGGGTATGTGACGAAGCATCAAAACATGCCAACGGAATCAATGTACATCAGCTGCTGGGGGATTTTGGTATACCGACCGTGTCTGCACTATACACATTCCCCAACAACGGAAAGGCAACAAAAAACCAGGTAGAAATATCCAATTCTCTACCACATGAGTTCTACGATGGCAGGGTAAGATTTCTCATGAAAAAAGGTAAATACACTGTGGATGGCGGTGAAGTGTTGGCCCAGTACAACACGGCTGACGGCAAAAAAACGGCCGTTCTGGTCAAAGTAAATATACGCAACCAGTCCACTTCGACAGTGACGATCAAGAAGACTTAACCATGAAAAAACAAGCGATCACCTTTTTATTAGGTTTAGTGTGCCTGACCACCGTCTTTGCGCAACAATCTATCACCCTCATCCCCGAGCCGGTTTCCATACAGCAACTCCCGGGCAGCTTTGAATTGCCGGCAAATATAAAGGTTGCCTTACCCAAAGCTGACATAGGACATACATT